>CAKQBC010000001.1 GCA_934215995.1 uncultured Bacillus sp.
CTCGGGATGAATATTTGGCAAAATATGAAGAGTTAAAGGCTGAGGCCGAACTTAAAAATCTAGAAAAGAAAAAGAAAAAGGCGGAGAAAAAAGGGGTAGGGGAAAAACTCACCCACCCCTACGGGAAAAACTCCCCTACCCCTACCGGAGAAACTCTCCCAGGGGTGGGGGAGAAACTCCCTACTAATAATACCAACCTTAAAAAGACGAATTTGAAAAAAACGAATGTAAATAAAACCAACCTAGCTCAGGCCGAATATTTATCTAAAATCGAATCTATTAAACTACCTGATGTTATTAAGGAAGTTTTAAAAGATAAGGTTGGTCGGTTGGTTTCTGATAACATTTCTCTTATAGATTTAAAAACTCATTTTCTATCTACTGAAAATTTCGGAGAACGAGAATATGCTTATGTCCTTAATGCGGTTCTTTCTAATGCTAAAGACAAAATCGGAAGCATAGCCGCTATCATGAATAGTTGGCTTGCTAAATACAATGCACCTGCTAACAATGGTAAAAATACTGGCGGTGGAAACTCCAAGCCTATTAGAACGGAGCAGCTCCCTGAATGGTGGGGCAAAGATGATTGGAAAAAGGAACGGACCCACTTGTCTCTAAAAGCCTTAAAAGAGATGCGTTCCGAAGTGGAAGAAAATAAATTGTCTTGGCTGGAAGAATTGATCAGGTCCAAAATTGCTGAAGAAATGAATTTGGAATCTAAATCTATTTCGGAAATAAATGATTTAATCAAAAGCTATAAATACTTCCTGGATTCTGGTCTTGGTAACAAGGACGAATTACTTCTAAAAATCGAGATTACTGAAAATCATATAAAATTTGAGGAATTGCGCCAAAAATTAAAAGCTATGTAAAAAATGGGGGCTTTCCCCCTTCTCTTTAAACAACGAGGAGGTTTTAAGAAATGAATGCGGAAATGAAAAAGTTTTTAAAAAATCAACCTTGGGATAACTTTGCAAGTGGAGGATTATTGCAGTTTCATCCTGAGTCTGGTGGGGTTAAGGTTCGGGACCAGTTGGGCTATGAGCCTACGGTCGAAGAACTGGATAAATTGTTGGCCGCGATGAAAAAATATCGCGATTATAAATGGATTCAAGAACTGCCTGAAAATGAAGATAAGGAATATCTTGATTACCTTGAAAGTGAATTTAATAAGGCAGCTGAAAAAACAAACTTTAAAGCGCCAAGTGTTAAAAGATAATCTAGGAGGTGCTTTCATGTTAAAAAGGTATTCTGTCGCTTTTGGCGGCGATGAATGGGGCATGGTGATTGATTGCGATACCCCGAATCAGGCCGATGAACTGTGCGAAGCGTTTAAATGCTATTATGGGGACAAGCTCGACCATATGGAAATTTTAAAAGATGGGGAGCCTTATAAAATAGTGATTGAACCACCGTTCCCGGTTAATTGAACACAGGGGGCTGTCCTGCAGCTCCCCTTTAAAATACATATTCTATTAAAAAGGGGGTGGGAATTTGAAAAAGTTTGACCAAGCTCCAGATGAAGAAATTACCGAAGCTATCACCCGCATGCTGGAAAAGGAAACCGGACAAAAGATTTTCACCATGCGTGTCGAACAAGTGGAAGCGGATGACCTGGCTCTCGATACGATTGTCGTCATGGAAGATAAATCGGTCCTGAAGGGGCTTATCTCTATTCAAACGATCGACGGAAAGATGGCCTGCCGGATGCAATTAAATTATGTATAAGGAGTGGGAAAACCTTGAAAGAAATTCTAATGGACCTTTTGAAAGATGCAATGGAAAAAATCGAAGAGCAGGACGACCGTCTGAAGGTGGAAGTCGGTACGCTTGATGAGGAACTTATCGCCAAGCACCTGAAAATGAAAAAAGAGAAACGCCGCTTGAAAGATGAAATGGAACTGAAAGCCAGGGAAATTGAACTCCGTTTTAAGCGTGAAGTCGAAGAAGTGATGGAGCCACTTACGGAATCGCTGGATGCCGCTCATGACGAATTCTGGGACGCGGTAACAGAAAAGTTTGGCTTGAACCCGGATGATGAATTAAATATCGATGTGAAAGCAAAAAAGGTTTACCGCGTGATTGATACGCCTAAAGTGAACAGCCGCTTCATGCAGTAATTTGTCGCTCTAGTCTCTCTATTCTTAAAAACTTGAAGGAGTTGAAAACGTGGAAACCAGCGCGCAAATAGAAAGAGAGTTTTATCAAGACGTACGGAACCTAAAACGAACGGCGAACGGTATTCATGCTCGAAAAGGGAAGCGGGGCTATGTCGGAACGATGCGGCTTACCTCGGACCTGTTGAGGGGCAAAGAAAAGAAAAAATATATGGGTAATGGAGAGGTCGTGACTTACAACATGTTTCAGAGTTTGTGCAGCTATGATGATTTTCAACAGAAACCGATAAATGAACAAAAAGTCGTCATGGAAAACTGGCGTAAAATTTATAAGAATACGGAGATTATCGATGCGCTCGGAATCCCGAAAGCGAAATTTTATGAGTTGATGGATGAACTGGATGTCAAAAAGAAAGAGGCAGGACCAAACGCTAAAAAGCAGCGAGATGTGGTTCCGCATGAAGGGGTAATGCCTTATGATCAATTCCTGGCTTTGCCGAAGGAACAACAAAAAGAAACACTCATCCAACTCCGCGAAGATTTCACCACCGAAGTAATTAAAAAAGCGTGGGGCCTTTCCACTGGTAGCTTTTATTCCTTGATGAAGCGGATAGGAATCCAAACCAAAACACCAAAGCCCACCCGCAAAGAAATTGATTTTCAAAAGGTTCTATCGGAGCCGGAATTGTTACCGTATGCGGATTTAAAACATCTGAAAAAGGAACAGCAGGCGGAATTATTCGATGAATATAAAGAACGCTTTAATGGCTCTTTGAAGGACTTGTCGAAAGCGTGGGGTGTTCCGGTTAATACCTTATATGGCGTGTCCAGCCGCTTGAAAACTGTATTATATGAGCCTACGGAACGATTGGAAGAACAAGAAAGCTATTCGTCACTGGAAGAATTGCTGAAGCAAACAGCAGCAGTGGTCGAATCTCCTAGTTTGGAAGTGCCTAGTGAAAATGAAGAAGCTCCGACACCACAAGTATCGCCTGAAACGGAAAATCTAAAAAATGAAATAGAAGAATTGAAGCAGCTCGTTTCAAAATTGGCCGCTCAGACGGTTCCCCAACAACCGGATGAAATGTCATTAGGATCCAAAGTGGAAACCCCAACCTCTACCCAAGGATTCACGCTCAATTTTGAAGCGGAAAAAGAAGGCTTTCTTTTAAATCAAGAAATCCAGCATTTTATTCGTATTCTGGAAAAGAACCCGGAAACGTTCAAAGTGTCTATTTCAATCACCAAAAACTAAGCAATCCCTCTGGTACTAGAATTTCCCTCCCTTTTTAAAAAAGTAGCATATGGCAGCTATTGGTCCTATGTACGTGAACTTGCTTTATGCTACAATCATTTATGTAAACGTAAATATAAACATGAAAAGGGAGGACCCTCTTTTGAAAAAACAAGAATTCATTAACGTGGTAGTCGTGGAACCGAACGAACTACCTTATATAAAAAAGGTTCAAAATGAACTAGACCCTATGAAAGAGATTGTCGGCGGCTGGCTGGAAACGTGTTTCCTTGGCTCTGATATCGTTCTGGTCTGCAATGAAGAAGGGAAGCTGATGAATTTACCGCCGAATCGCGTTGTCTCTAATGATGTAATCGTAGGAACGTTCTTTATTTGTGGGTTGGACAGAACGAATGGCGAGTTTGTCTCTCTGGATGAACACGACACCAATTTGGTTATGGACGACTTCTCCAGAGCGGTCATAATGCCAAAGGGGGTTTGATGTAACATGCTACCACAAGGCTATTTGTCGGTCAGCCAGGTGAATAAATACCTGGCTTGCCCTAAATCCTACGCCTATAAATATATAGAGGGGTTGCCAGAAACGATCGGCAGCTCCCTCGTAGTCGGCCAGTCATTCCATAAGGTCATAGAAGAAGCCAATAAGAGGAAAATGGAGACTGGCGAACTCTTAAATGAGGAAGAAATAAAATCTATTTATAAAGCACACTGGAATTCGCGGGTTCATGAAATCGACTGGAAAGATGATGAAGATCCCGAACAAGAACAGGAGCGCGGGTTGACCCTTGCAAATGCTTATTTAAATGATATTGGAAAAACGCTAGAACCTGTCGGCTTTGAAACGGGATTCACCGTAGAAGTTGAGGAAATTCCTTTTAAGGGATATATCGACTTGATGGAAGCTGACGGTTCTATCCGGGACTTGAAAACCTCTAAAAAGTCACCCGCCAAAGATACCGCAGAAAAATCTTTGCAGCTTACCGCTTATGCTCACGCTTATCGTGAAATGACCGGATTGAAAGAAAAAGGTTGCTCATTGGATTATGCGGTCAGCCTGAAAACCCCTAAAATCGTAAGGCTTGAAACGGAAATAACCGAGGCTCGAATAGACCGCTTTAAAGATACAGTTTGGCAGGTTGCCAATGCAATAGAGAAAGGTGTCTTTCCACGAAACGAAAGCGGGACAGCCTGCTCCTATTGTTCTTTCAAAGAATTCTGCAAAGGGGAGTAAATAAAATTTTCTGATTTAACGTACATGTTTTCGGGTATAGATAAAGTGGCCCATAACTTCCGCCCTCACGAGTGGATTATGGCTTAGCTCCCTTTCCCCAGAGGGAGCTTTTCTTATGGGCTTTTTTAATAAAAAAAAACCTCCGAAAAATCGAAGGGATTCATTTAAGCCAAAAATGTATGTATTTTAGCGAAACATTCATCTATCACACTTTGAGGTGCTTGGCCTTTTATATCAATTCCACGGGTGCGCCAGTCAAGATTTTTTACTTGGTCCGTTAAAATAACACCTTCAAAAGCCAAGCCCACTGGGAGCTTGACTTCATATCCCCATCCACGTTCAGTGTTGGTGATAGGACAAACGGATGCAAACCCTGTGATTTGATTGAATTCTTTGGGTGATAAAACAATGGCTGGCCTTCTTCCAGCTTGCTCTCGGCCTGCTTGCGGGTTGAAACTTATATAAACTAAATCGCCACGATCTGGTGTTGCCATTAAATTAATTCATTCCCCTCTACCCCAAAATCGATTTCATCATGAGCCTTATCTGGTGTACACTGTGCTAAGAGTTCCGCTAGTGAATACTTCTTAATCGGTTTTCTTGGAACTAACGTGATTGTACCTTCGTTTTTCATCACTCTCATCTCCATTTCTGAACCTTGATTAATATCCACTATTTCAGCAACATCTTTCGGGATTCGAACGGCTAGACTGTTTCCCCATTTTTGGGCGGTCACTGCCAATGTCATTACTTCCACCTCTTTCCCCTGTTCCTGTTCCTTATTTCCTTGGATTTCCATTATAGCATCTCCATTCAATTTTGTATATACAAAGTATCTACACTATAGTATATACACCGTATCTACATTTGATACACCTATTTTTTGTTAAAAGAATGGACTCCATTCCCACTACACGTACGTTAAATAGTACGGTAAACTGTATTTGTGGTTGAGATAAACGAAAACATAAATGTAAACATCAACATAAAAAAGGAGGCAAAACAATATGAGGACTTGTTCTGAATGCGATAAAAAGATGATGGAAGGTTATGTGATTGATGGCGGTCTGGATTATTACTGCTCCGATGAATGCCTGCACAAACATTTCACCGAGGAAGAATGGGAGGAAATGTACGACGAGGGAAACTCAGAGTCATACTGGACTGAATGGGAAGAGGAGGATGAGGAAGAATGAGCGCAAAGGTGAAGGTGGAATTCCTGAAAAAATATAAAAGGGTGAGCGCGAAAAATATAAAAGAGGTCGATGCTATCTTAACGGAAGCATGGAACCAAGGGATTAATGCTCAGGCCGATTCCGCTCTTGGCGGTTGGTTGGTGACGATCAAGCGGTAACTGATATGGATTAAAGATCCACTACTAATGTACGTCACTTTACGGTAAGATAACAATGTGGTTGAGAGGTAAACATAAACGTAAACATAAACAAGGGAGGAAAACAAAATGAACAACTATCAAAAAGAAAAGAAATTTATGGAGCAATTCGGTGAGGGTGTAAAAAAATCAGATATCGAAATCTGCGGCGATGACGCTACTATCTATACCGATGAAGGAAAACACTTCTTTATGTTCCAAGAGACTGAATGGACTTATATGGGTTCAAAAGAATGGTAATTAAAAATAAAAAACAACTAGGAGGAATTACATCATGAAACTTTTAAAAAAATTATGGGATTTACAAATGGAAGCATCAAATAACCAAATGGCAACTGTTGAAATGGAGTTTATTGGCGGTCATCCAAACTTTAAACCGGGGAAAGTCATCAATATGCGTAAAGACAAAAACGGGAAAGTTCTATTTACCTCTTTATTAGGAAATGTAGAGTTGAAAATCGTGAATTATTCCTGGGGTGAACAGTCAAAGCGTTCAGCCGGAAAAGCGGCAACAGGAGCTATTATTGGTGGAGCTTTGACAGGTGGTGTCGGACTAATTGCCGGAGCCGCTATTGGTGGGAAAAGACAAGATAATTCCGTCTTGCATATGAGCGTAGAACAAAATGGAGTAATGTATCATTTGCAATTTAGAGCTGACCAAAAGAAATACAACGAATTTATCAAGAAGGTTTTGTAATTAAATTATCTAAAAAACAAAAACAAACAAAAAGGAGACTTTACATCATGAAAAAAGCAACTAAGATTTTAAAAATTGTATCAGGTTCACTTGAGGCTCTATTAGGAATTCCAGTATTGGGAGGAACGATCGTTATTGGATTGGCTTGGACTCCACTTGTATTAATGCTTGTACTTCATATCGTTACGGTTATTCTCGCATCTAAGTCCGGCGTTCAAAAGGGCGCATCTATCCTTGGTATCGTCACTTCTTGTGTGGCAGCTATTCCTGGGGTTGGTATGGTGATGCATATTATCACAGCGGTTCTACTTCTTATCGATGGAATCAAACAACCAGCGGAGGAAGCCTAAAATGGAAAAATTCACGAAGTTTGAACATCAATATATTTTAATGTTGGCTGGCCGCGCAAAGCATGACTTAGAAAAAGACTTAGAAGGACAAAAGGGATATATCGACCCGAATATTCCTACTTATATTAAAACGCTGGAAAGCATTGCTCGTAAGTGCTTTAACAACATGAAAAACGACACAGGGGAGGAAATCTAAAAATGGAAAAGAAACGTATTGATTTTACCCTTAAAGCGGATGGGGAGTTTTACAAAGAGGATATTAAATTCTCTTTGGCTCCCAACCAATTTACTAAATTAATTCAGGGATTCGTGTCGGCTTTAGCAGCTGAAGCGAAAGATGTTGAGATTTCTTTTGAAGGCAGAAATTGGGACCCTGTTGTCAGATATTTGGAGAGGAAGGAAGTAAAATAATGCAAACTACGAAACTACCAACTATGAAAATCAATGGAAAAACAATGTATCTATACTGGAGTTACGGCTCCAACCTAAATCAACGACAGATGATGGCGCGTTGCTCGGATGCTATCCCTCTTATGAGGGCCGACCTACCTTCCTATCATCTATTGTTCCGGGGAAACCGCAGAGGAAATGGTGTTGCAACCGTTGAACCACAAATCGGCTCTAAGATACCTGGAGCGTTATGGGCGGTCTCTCAGGCCGACCTGCGCGCTCTGGACCGCTACGAGGGCTATCCTACTCTTTATACTCGCGGAAATATTAAAGTCCACACCGAAGAAGGGGAAGTTGTCGAAGCCATGACCTACTGGATGCATGACCATTATGTTCTAGCGGAACCTTCCGATTATTACTTGCAAACGATCCGCGAGGGCTACATGGATTTTGGTCTTGACCTGGGCCGCTTTGATTTGTTCTGCGCGAAGCATGACGCGGCTTGTAAGGGGGTGACAGCGTGAAGAAGTACCTTGTGTCTGCTATGGCCCTGCTTGCGGCAGGTGTCCTTATCAAGCAGCTGAAAAAAGCCGGAAATCAACCGGTAGCAGCTCCAGAGCATTCTGAGTCGGTGGTATCTTAAATCGAATAAATTGTTTACGTGTATTCCCCTATTTGGTGGCCTTTTGGCCGCCTTTTTTTATGGACTTAATTGGTACAAAAAAGAAGCACAGAAAGACTGTACGTACGTGAACATTTATCGTAATATACAGATGTGTTAAAGAACACGTAAACATAAACGTAAACATAAACATAAAAAACTTTGGGGGAATACATCATGACAAACTTAATTAAACAACAAACATTCGGCGTAGAAATTGAAATGACTGGAATCACTCGTAAATATGCAGCTCACGTAATTAAAGAAGTAATTGGAACTGAAAACCCTGTAGTCTCTGAGGGTGGCGTGTACGACACATTCTCGGTTCGTGATGATCAAAACCGTAAATGGAAAGTGGTATTTGATTCTTCTATCTCTGATGAAATCAAAGTGAGAAAGATGGAAGCTGGCCACTCACGTTCTTCTTATAAAGTGGAGTTTGTTACTCCGGTCCTAAATTATGATGATATCGAATTGCTACAAGAGATTGTTCGCGGCTTTCGTAAAGCGGGAGCAAAAGTGAATCATTCTTGCGGCCTTCATATCCATGTTGGAAAAGATAAGCATGACGCTCGTTCTATGCGTAACCTTGTAAATATTCTTTCAGCTAAAGAGGACCTAATCCACCAAGCTTTGAAAATCACAAACTACCGCGCTTCAAACTGGACGAAGAAATTAAGCCCGGAAATGGTAGAAAAGTTAAATAAGCAAAAGCCAAAAGATACAGATGCTTTCTCTGATATCTGGTATGAGGGATATGGTAAAGGTGGCCACTACAACCGCAGCCGCTATCATGGTCTAAACCTTCACAATTTTTGGTATAGCCAAACGATTGAAGCTCGTTACTTTGAAGCAACTTTACACGCTGGAAAAGTCAAAGCATATATCCAGTGGTTCCTAGCGGTATCGGCTCAGGCTATCACTCAACGATCCGCAAGCGCGAAGAAAACTCAAACGACTAACCCTGCTTATACATTCCGTACTTGGTTGCTACGTTTGGGCTTGAATGGCGAAGAGTTTAAAACCTGCCGCTTACACATGCTTAGCGCGCTAGAGGGAGATAAGGCTTGGAGAAATAGCCAGGGAGCGTAATGCTCCTTGGTCCACCCTTCTGGGGTTATGGACTCTATTTCCACTACAAAAAGTGACGGACGTACGGTAAGATACAGATGTGGTTGAGATAAACGAATATATAAACGTAAATGTAAACATATAACAAGGAGGAAACAAAAATGAAAATCGAAGCTCGTACTAAAAATCATCCTTATCTATCAAATGTAACCCGCGATAAAAAATGCGTGATTCTGGATTGTCGCGGTGATGAAGAAACTGGTTTTGAATACCTTATCGAAGTTGGCAAATTTAATACGTTGCGTATGTGGATGTCCGAAGAATTCCTTGTTCTATAAGGGTTCGGAGGAGGTTCCGAAAAACGCGACACACCCACTAATTGGACCTACACATGTACGTCACTTGATGTTAAACTATAGAAGTAGTGAAGGACGTAAACATAAACGTAAACATAAACAGGGAGGAAACAACAATGAAAAACAAACTAACAGCAAACGAAATTAAAAATAAAATGGCGGTTATCATGGCAGAGCTGAACAGCCTTCCGGTTGATGCTCAGGCTGAAGTCTTAAAGAAAATTCAAGAAGCAAAGCGTAATGAATTCTTGAATGATGCACACTTGCTTGATTGGGTTAGAAATGAAATTGCTTGGCAACAAGCGTTTGAACAATAAAACGGGGGTGAATCCCCCTTGGGGGGTTAGACATCATGGAGGAACTTATCTATCTGGTACGTAAGCAAGCAGTGATAAAAGTCGGCGGAAAATACGAAGCGGAAACGATCCAGCTGGCCGCGAAAGAACAAGGCTATAACTTTCAAATTAAAAAACAGGGCTGGAACTGGTTAGTGATTGACGCTGATGTTTAGATAAATGTAAACATAAACATTCTTTTAAGGGGGTGATGCGGTGGCTAAGAAGATTGAGATTGTCTGGTGGAAATATAACGAAAATCGCGAAATGGAAACGATCTGTGAACACTTGGACGATGTGGTGGACATGGTTGAATATATATACCGGAATCGCTTAAAAGATGAAGATATCTTTCTACTTCATGAAGTGGAAGTGGATGAGAAGGAAGGGCTAAATGAATGATTAACGTTACGCCAGAAATGCTCCGCGAGAAAGAGTGGGCTTTGTTGGACCTGCTACACATTAAACAAACAGGCAGCTACAACGAATATGTAACCGAGAAGAATATCGACGACTGGATTTCCGGTCAAAAACATGAAATCGAAACGCTAAAAAAACTACTAAAAAAACAACAACAAAAAGGAGAGAAATAACATCATGAAAAAATTCTTTAAATTTGTAGGCTTTGGATTCTTAGGACTTATTGCTTTGGGTATTATCGCGGCAGTTGCAGGCGGCGGGGAAGAAACAGCTACTGAACCAAAAACAGAAACAGCGGCTCCGGCTACTGAAACGAAGGAAGAAAAAACTGAACCAAAAGAGGCAGCTCCGGCTGAACCGAAAAAGGAAGAAGCGGCTCCTGAAGTGAAAGAGGAACCGAAAAAAGAAAAGGCGGCTCCTGCTCCAGTGAAGGAAGAACCAGAAATGTCGGCTTCACAAAAGAATGCCATTCGCGCAGCTGAAAACTATATCTCTATGATGCCTTTCTCAAAGAGCGGCTTGGTTGAACAATTAACGTTTGAAGGCTATACAAAAGAAGAAGCAAGTTTTGCGGTTGATAACATTGAGGTTGACTGGAAAGAACAAGCGGTTAAAGCGGCTGAAAACTATAATGAAGTAATGCCTATGTCAAGAGATGGCTTGATTCAACAATTAACATTCGAAGGTCATAGTCAGGCAGATGCAACTTACGCGGTTGACCAACTTGGACTATAATATTTAAAATTCAGGGGGCTTGCGCTCCCTTTCTCTATAAAAATATAATAGAAGGAGATGGAAAAATTTATGATGAAGCAAGCAGAAGGAAAAGTGCGTATTTTAGCAGATGTCTCACCGGATATTCGTGAAAAATTGGACGCGGTTTGTCGAGAACTGGAACTGTCGAGAAAAGACTTTATCCAAAAAATGATTGAAGAACAATATTCTGAACATGTCGAGCGTGACCAGTAACTGGTTGCGCTCTTTTCGCCAGAGGAGGAGAAAAGGATGAAATATGTCAATCGGTTAACGCGGGAAGTGGAGCAGCATATGCCGGAGTTTGGTTCCTATGAAGAAGCCAGGGATTGGTTTAAGGAAAAATTCGGGGGAATGTTCACTGGTCTAAAAGATGTGTATGATGTAGATGGAGAGCCTTGTTATGAACACCATGTGGTCGTTGACCCGCAGTCGTATAATGAGGGCAGGAAAGACCTTTTTGCGGACATTGAATCGGGGAAGGTGAAAGTCGCCAAAGATGGAACGCCGCTCGTCAACATGGCCGAATATGACGCGATGGATTATATGATGAGTTATCATCCGATTCAAATTATGAAGTCTGGCGGGGTTCATATCGTTTATTAAAAAGTGGGGGATGTAAGATGGACAATGCAGGAATTTTGGGCGCAATGGCGGACCGCTGGAAAAATGGCAGCTTGTTTTTGCTGATGGATTTGGAGCGTACTGTTGGCTCTGGTGTGGCTCATTACTGGAAGGCCAATCGTCATGGCTATACGCAAGACCCGACCGAAGCGGGCCTGTTTGACGAACCGGTAGCCGCTCGTCTGGTTGAGGAAGACTTTGATAAGCGTACCGTCATGATCAGTGCGGCGGTCGTAGATAAAATACTTAGAAAATAGGATTTGATTGAAAATGAAAAATAAAAAACATAATTGGTTTCAGATTGAAGGAACGCTCCGATTGGATAAGGAAATGACGGCTGAGGAATTAACTGAAATGCTGGACAAGCTTGGCATTGAATTTCTGGGGAACGTGAAACCTTCTACCATAAAAGATGAAGATTATAAGTAACCAAAAAAAGCGCGCCTTTGATGGCCACGCTCTTTTCGGGACTGTTATTAGTTTTTTTAAAAAGAAGTTTTACGTCCGTTCCACGGGACGGAAACAATATAGTTTTATTGTATCAAAATTTGATGGTATCATGGAATTCAGAAAAACCGTCCAGCTCTGGATGATGCAGAAAGGGTGACCCATTTTTGGGACACCCTTTTTGTTATCCTGCGTAAGTGTCGAAAAAATTAAAGACCTGGTATCCGTTAAAAATTAAACACATCAGGCCGATAAATAAAAACAGCTTGCTTTTCAAAACAAAGGATGACCTCAAAATGTAAATGGAACAGGCCACGCCGCCTACGTTCCCGATGAAGAGCGGCAAGTCTACCCACCTATCCTCTATCCCGGTGAAAAGGGCCACAAAAATAAAAATGACGGTAAATATCATAAAGAAAAGAAATCCTGCAAGGCCGAACCGAATTAAGCGGATATTCGTTTCTGAATCGCTCACAGGGCGTTCCTCAAAGGTTAGTTTGCGGCAGTCTGGTCCGAAGGTTTCCGCGTATATCTTCTTGACGATCCGTTCCTCACGTTTCTCGTAATAGACCACGATGGGAACCTGCGGGTTCGTTTCATCCATCAACTTCTTTAAATGCTCCGCATAATAACGCAGCTCCTGTTTCCTTGCTCTGGTCACTAGCATGAAATCCCCACCTGTTTATTTTCTCTCTCAATTTTAGCAAATTGCTAAACTAGAAGTTAAGGGATTTTTCTTATCTTCTAGATTGTCTGTCCGAAAAACAGTTGTTTTCTGGACACTATTTTTCTATTAAACGCTTTTTGCTTTGTTTATCGTTTTATAAAGTCCATTTAACATGTCCGAAAAATTTATGCTAAAATGGAGGGTATGGAGGGGTTTTTATGACAAAAATAGGGTATTCCCGCGTTAGCACCGTTGGACAAAAACTGGACCGACAAATTAAGCAGCTGAAAGCGGAAGGGTGCGAAGTGATTTATCAAGATAAAATTAGCGGTTCTGCAAAAAGCAGACCTGAATTAAATAAAATGCTGGAGGAACTGAAAGAAGGGGATTTGGTTCTGGTGACCGATTTGACTCGTATTAGCCGCAGCTCTCAGCACCTGTTTGAACTGGTGGAGATTTTCCGCAATAAAAAAGCTAACCTTAAATCCATAAAAGATACCTGGCTGGACCTTTCAGAAGATAACCCATATTCACACTTTCTACTTTTGGTTATGTCCGGGGTGGCGCAGCTGGAAAGAGATTTAATTGCTATGAGGGTTCGTGAGGGAGTGGCTATTGCAAAAGAGAAAGGAAAATATTTAGGGCGGCCTGTGAAATACTCGGATAAAAATAGCAAACTTTTACACGCTTTGGAATTGTACGAAGAAGGGAATAAAACGGTTAAACAGATTTGTGAGATTACTGGCGTGGGCCGCAGTACTCTTTATGAAAAAATAAAAGAGCGCGGGTTGGTCCGTACATAATGGAATGGAAACCTGAAGGGCGGGATATGTGTACCTATTGTGCGAAGTGGTTTCCTGTCGACCAGCTCCAAAAGATCCGGGGGGATGATTCGCCGCACCTGAAACGGTTGTATTGCGCTCGATGCTTGCCAGAGGTGCAGGCGGCTCATGATGACTTGCCTTGGAACCGGAAATATCCGAAGTGGTAGCTTTGGTTGAACCCATTAATTGCTACCGCTTTTCTTCTATATATATGTACGTTTACCTTAGATTTTACGGTAACATTTTAATGTAAGGAGGCTTGTTTTATGAATGAAGAATATTATATGGAAAGAACGTATGAACGTTTTAATGAAAAATTATCCTTATCTGAAGATGGTTGTTGGGAATGGACGGGGGCAAAGGGTTCTAAAGGTTATGGACAATTTATCTATAAAGGGAAAAATGTATATACACACCGCTTTGTTTATTCCATGTTAAATGGAGAAATTCCCGCTGGTATGGTTGTTTGCCACAAATGCGATAATCCTGCCTGTTGTAACCCTGAACACCTATTCCTTGGAACGCATAGAGATAATTTTGATGACATGGTTTCAAAAAGAAGGCACCCATTTATTACCCCAGAAACCGTTGGTAGGGGAAAGGTTTACTCCCTAAAAAAAGCCAGGGAATTGGGAATAATTGAGTAGTAAATGTACGTGACATTACCGAAAATGTACGGTAACATGTAAATGTAGATGTAAATGTAAACATGGAAACGAGGGAACGGTCCTTGCTGACTGCAGGGGTTCTCTTAAAAGGAATAATGTTTATGTTTACATAAATGTAAATGGATATGGAATTTTAGGCAAAATGAAAGCGAGCCTTTTCCGAGGCCCGCTCTCTAAACGTAAACGTAAACATAAACCAGAAAGGTTTACATCATGTAAGTACATTGTACTATGGACCCTTCTGGAAAACAAGGAGGAAGAATATATTGGCAAACTTAGATAGATTCTCTCAGCCGCTCTCTGGCGAGACTTACTTTGAAGATGAGAAGCCGGTCTGTCAGTGTGAAGAATGCGGCGAGGACCTGTTTGATGGGGAATGGCATTTCAAGACGGAGGACGGTTGGTTCTGTGACAAGTCTTGTTTTATAGAGTGGTGTCTGATTGAGTTTGACGCTAAATCCGAAATTCTAGAGGGGGAAAATTAAAATGAATGTAAATGTAAACCAAGATAAAGCAGGATTATTTAAAAAGATTTGTAAGGTCATGGGAAAAGTAGAAAGGGTTCCGAAAAGGGGCCGGAATGATTTTCATCGGTATGATTATGTTACCGAGAGCGATTTGGTGGACCATGTTAGAAAGTTTATGGTTGAAGAAGGTCTAGTCCTGTTTAATAACATTCGTGAATATGAAGTTAATGGCGAAATGGCCACTGTAACGATTGAGTTTACCCTTTGTTGCACAGATACGGGTGAAAGCATGACCACTTCTATTGTTGCTGAAGGTCAAGATAAAGGTGATAAAAAATTCTATAAAGCGATGGCGGGTGGTACGAAGTATTACCTTATGAAGACGTTCCTCATTCCGACTGGCGACGATCCAGAGGCGGATACTTCTACTGACCAGCGCGCTTATGGGAATCCTACTCAAAACCAAAAGCCGCAGCAAAATCAAAAATCGGCAGCAGCTGACGGTCCAAAGGGTAGCAATGGAAAACCTATCACCGATAAACAAAAAGGGTTCATCCGTACTCGTATCAATGAAATTCTCGAACTGGTGGATGGGGATGAAGAAGGTCTGCTGAATTCCCTTCGTGAAAAAATCGGGGACTTTGAATCGATTGATAAAATGACTAGTTTCCAAGGCTCTAAGGCGATTGAACAATTAACCAAATGGAAAACTTCATATTCAAATAGATAAAGAGGGGGGCTTATTGTACCCTCTTTTTGTCGTTGGGAGGTGACATCATGGACCCAGGCATTTTGTTGAAGTGGATTGATGAAGAAGTGAAAGATTTGGAATACATGATTAATCGTTTAGAATCAGAACTTTCGGCCCTGAAACAGAAAAAGAAAGAGGTCCTTTTGGCCCGGAGGAATTTGTCGAAAAAATAGGAACAAAACACATCGCTAAATATTTAAATATTTTTTAACAATATGCTAAACTACGTAAAGAGGAGTGAATATTTTGGCAATTATAACAGTCAGTGGGTATGTTGGGCATTCTAGCCTTTCTTACTCAGAATCAGGTACAGCGGTTTTGACGGTGTCCGTTGCGGACAAGCGTTGGAATTATAAAGAAAAGGAAGAAGAAACCTTTTGGATTCGGGCGGTCTGGTTCGGAGAGCGGGCTGAAAAGCTAGAGAACTCACTCACCAAGGCCAAGGTCGTTACCATAACCGGAACCGAAGCCTATAAAATTTATGATGGAAAAATAGACCGAACGATCGAACCTCTGGAACATTCGATTCTAGCGTTTAAGTCGCAGGAGGGTGGTTCGGCTGATGAAAACAGAAACGTAAACAGCAATGTAAATAATTACGATTATCCTCCGCCGCCGACAGATGATGATATCCCCTATCTCAAATGATTTAGGGGTTTATTTTTAAGCACCCAACATGGCAGGGTTTTCTATTTTCTGTGGGAGCTGATGCAAATGGAAGAGCATATCTTTTTTCGACCAGTGCCAAAGCCGAACTACAAGAAAAAGAAAAAGCTTAAAAATATACCGAAACCGATACGAACTTTTGTCAAAGAGCGGGACAAGCAGCAGTGCGTTTGTTGTGGGAGCAGGCGTTCCTTGCAATTGCACCACTTGATTCCAAAAGGGCGTTATGACCCAAGGTATTACAATTTGGATGGCGTTCATGACCCGCGAAATCTGGCGACCGTTTGTCGTTGGTGTCACCGAGAAATTCATGATAACCCCGATAAAATGCAGGAAATGCTGGAGTGGCAAAAATTTCACTTCGGTCGTGTCAGAAAGGAGTTTGATGAGATTGAACGATTTGAGCCGAAACCTTTTAATTCAAATGGCGAAGCGTGATATTCGGACCATTAAGGAACTGGAAAAGCTGACGGGGGTTAGCCGCGTCACCCTTTCTAAAATTCTAAATGGCTATGAATCTGTTTCGCTGACTACGATTATCCGTCTGTGTCATGGACTCGATTGTGATGTCTGTGACCTTGTCCGGGTGAAGGAAGTCGTGTAGCTCTTATGCAGGGGTGGATTAAGTTACACCGTAAATTGTACGCTCACGATCTGTTTCAAGAGGAGCGGGTTTTCTCCAAATTTGAAGCGTGGGTGGACCTGTTAATGATGGCGAACCATAAGGCCGATAAAGTGATGATTAATTCTACCTGGGTTCCTGTAAAACGGGGGCAGCGTTTAACCTCGATGAAGCAGCTGGCGGAGAGATGGCGTTGGTCCAGAGGGAAAGTCAAAAACTTCTTAGACTTGCTGAAAGAGGACGGCATGTTGACATATGAAGTGACATCAAAATACACCCTTCTAACCGTTGAAAACTATGACTTTTATCAAAAAAGAGAAAGCCCTGCTGACATCAAACCGAACAACAGACTAACATCAAAACGACATCAAACTGACACAAACAAGAATGATTTAAGAATGGATAAGAATGGGGAAGAACTACTTCCCCCTACTCTGATAAGAGGAGGGAGATACGATGAGCATTAAAAAAGCGATTGACCACCTTCCAATATCAAATTCGTCTGATGAAAATAACCCGCCTGAACCGACCCTTTGTCATAAATGCGGGAAACCCAGGAACCAGTTATTTTTGGACATTCCTTTGGTGGGGAAGCGTTGGGTATCTTCCGCCTGTCCTTGTGTGTTGGAAGAAAACGAAAGATTCAAAGAAGAACAGATTCGCCGGGAAAAGCAGCATAAAATCAGAAAGCTCTTGCACCTGTCCTCTAGCATGGAACAGCTGAAGGAGTTTACTTGGGATAACCTAACGATCCGGCCCGGTATGGAAGCGGCTGTTGAAGAAGTGAAGGACGCGGTGGCTAACTTTGAGGACCGGAAAAGGTTAGGGATTCTGTTGTTCGGTGAATCGGGCAATGGCAAAACACACCTTACTTCTTGTGGGGCCAATGATTTATTGAATCAGGGCTATTCGGTTATTTTCCTTACGGAAAAAGATTTGCTCAGCCGGTTCAGAGAAACTGATCATTTTGATAACGAGGAGCGGTTCTTTGAAATTATGAACGCCTGCTTGGAGGCGGATTTGTTGGTCTGGGATGACTTCTTGTCCTCGCAAAAGCTGGACCAGAAAGAGAAAGACTGGATTTTTCAAGTGATTAATGGCCGGGAACGGGCAAACAAACCGATTTGGTTTACATCCAACCTGACCGAGCATGAACTACAAACACAGAAATATGCCAAAGTGCTAGATGATAAAGGTCGTACTTGGGGGCGGATTATTGGAAATAACACAATGGTGCTGAATAGCGCGGGGAATTTCCGGAAGCTCCAAGCCTTTGCTCGCGCTCGGGGCGTGTCAGTTGAGGAACTCGAAGGTTAGTCAAGTGGACGATATTCTGGCGGAACATCTCCCGATGGTTCATTCCATTGTGAATGGATTTTATGTTCCGTATGGTCTGGAAAGGGACGACCTTGTTCAAGCTGGCATGATTGGCATATGGAAAGCCTTGAGTAAATTTAAAAAACACAAAGGGACGGAGTTTTCGACTTATTCCTATGTATCGGCCAGGAATGAAATTCTGATGCTCCTGCGAAAACATAAAAAATTCCAGCAAGAAGAATTACCGCTTTTTGAAGAGGTTCATGTTCAGCCTTATGAAATGGAGAAAGATGTTCTGAACCGCCTTATCAAAGCGGACCTTGAAGCGGATGAGAAAGAAATTGTCCGTATGCTCTATGAAGGCTATACGCAGCAGGAGATTGCCAAAGTTTTAGATACGACTCAGCCGCGTATTTGTCAGCGAATTCGCAGTCTGCGCGTGAAAGGAAAACGTCTATGGGGGAATGTGACTTGATACTTACCAAAGTCTACGATAATCGCAAAATGAAGCAAATGCCGAAAATGGAAGATGAGTATATCGAAAAAATGGCCGAATTCTACACCAGTGAAGCCGCGCTGAAAATCTTCCCATACTTACATGATATCCCTTTTGAACGCTGGCTCTATCAACAATGGGCTTTGAGAATGGAAGGGAGCGAGGGTTCATGTGTAAAGGCGAATGTTTAAGCGAGAAAATTCTTCAGGCTGAGATCCGGCGTGTGATTCGGAAGGTGGGCCTAAAACGCGGGATGGCCATGAACAAATCGCAATATGAAAAAGATACCTTTGTTCTGTATCACTTTGGGCAGCAGCTGGCCTATGAAGAATGCATCTCCATTATCCGGGAGGTTTTTCACGAATATCTGGAAGGGGATGAGGGTGAAATATGAATTTCACGATACCTGGCTCCTTGCCGACCTTGAATGAAATTATTGACGCTTCAAAGTCACACTGGGCGGAGTATCACGAAATGAAAAGCGATTATACCGGGCTGGTCGCTTTGGCCTGCAGAAAGATTAGCAAAATGAAAAAAGTAGATGTGGAGATTACGTGGTACTGCGGAAGCCGGAGGCAGGACCCGGATAATATCATGGCTGGCCAGAAATTTATTTTTGATGGCTTGGTGGCCGCTGGCAAGCTGGAGAATGATGGCTGGAAACAAGTACGCAACATCACGCACCGTTTTTTGATAGATAAAAAGAAACCTCGGATTGAAGTGGTTCTGACTGAGGTCAGCGGAGAGGGGTGATTCTTCTGGCAGCAACAAAAGAAAAGTTATCAAATGGGACCTTTAAGCATATTGAAGGCGAACTCTATTTTTTTCACGAAACGAAAAAAGATTTAAAACTGCGGAAAGAAAACATCTTGCTTGGTCAGGGTTCTCCTAAAAATGAACAGCAAGTAAAGGACCCGACCGGGGAAAAGGCCGCAGCCCTTCTCGTCGATAGGAGAATCGCTCATATGGAGAAAGTTGTGAGTGAAATAGAATCCGTCTATCAATCTCTGCCAAAGGAAAAAAAGCGATTGGTGAAGCTCCTGTACTGGACTCACCCCCAAGAGCTGACTTGGGATGGAATTGCGAAAAGGCTACACATTTCTAAAAGACAAGCCCAAAGATGGAGGCGGTCCATTGTAGAAGCTATTGCTGAAAGATTGGGGTGGCGTTAAAAGATGGGGGTTGGCTTGTATCAGTCGCAGATGGTGATTGCGCTGGAGGAGTTGAATTTCTTGTGGAATATACGAGAAGTCAAAAGAGTTGAGAAATGGTGGGAAGATGGCATGTCCATTTGGGATATGGGCAGGGAATTGGGCCGAGATCCAGATGAGGTCGCTATCCTCATTATGGATTTGATGCGGAATGGAATTATTAAATACCGCAAAGGCGGCGCGCTTGGGAACGGCTAACAACTACAAACAACAAGGAGGAAAAAACATGATTATTTATCAATTGCGAAAAGAAAACGGGAGCGAAATAAAGACAAGCTCTCCTGAAGAAGTGACCATTCAAATTTTGGACGGCTATCGTCTGGTGGGTGCCTATGATGCAGAAATCTACGAGAAGCCCGTCAAAATCACGAGGGAGGAATACGAACGTGAAATTGAAAAGTCCAGAAGAAAAGCTGAAGATGAAAGTGGCTCCATTCCAAGTGGAAGCGGTGATGAATCAGACGGATGAGATTCCTTATGGAGTGCGAATGGTAGAAGCTCCTGCCCTCTGGGAACGGGAAAACGCCGGGGAAGGCATTATTGTCTCGGTGCTGGATACAGGATGTGAAATGAATCACCCGGACCTGAAACCTCAAATTATCGCCGGGTATAACTTTACCAATGACTATAATGCAAATCGTGGAAACTTTAACGATAATAACGGGCATGGCACACATGTCTGCGGAACGATCGCCGCTACCTTGGATGATAAAGGTGTAGTGGGCGTGGCTCCTGAATGTAAATTACTTGTTTGTAAAGTTTTGTCCGGTGATGGCTCTGGACAGTATGACTGGATTATTAAGGCGATTCATTATTCGATTGACTGGCGCGGGCCAAATCAAGAGCGGGTTCGTGTGATTAATATGTCGCTCGGCGGACCTGTCGATGTTCCTGACCTGCATGCAGCGGTCAAACGGGCAGTGGACAATGGCATATCTGTGGTCGTGGCCGCCGGGAATGAAGGCGATGATGATGAAACCACTTATGAGATTGGCTATCCGGGCAATTATAACGAAGTCATTTCCGTTGGTGCGGTAGATACCAATAATAAAATGGCTCCTTTTTCAAATAACAATTTTGAAGTCGATTTGGTGGCTCCGGGGGTAGATATTCTCTCGACTTATCCGGGTGGCCGCTATGCCAAACTTTCCGGTACTTCGATGGCCGCTCCGCATGTGGCCGCTTGTATGGCCCTTTTGGTTAAAGAGGGGGAGGTTGCCTTTAGGCGAGAATTTACGGAGGCAGAGATGTTCGCGGCTCTGGTGAAGCATACGGTGCCGCTTGGATATCCGGCAAGCAGAGAGGGACATGGGTTAGTCCGTCTGGGAATAATGGAAAGGCTCCGAGCCTTGATTCAATATATCAAAGAGAATTACTAAAAAGATGACGCTTAAATGTCGCGTACGTGCCTTAAAAATGAATTAAAATAGTAAGTGGACAGGTTTGCTACGGAAATAGCCCCTGTCTATTCGACAAAATCCTGCCATGTGTGGGTTGCTATGAATCCCTCCTGTATCCCTCTTTGCGGTCGGGGCCGAGAGATTGGGTTTTCCTCTGGTACCATCGGATAGGTGAAGTTAGAGGAAAAACCCCCAAAAAGGAACCATCTTGCTTTCATGCAGGGTGGTTTCTTTTATAACATAAAAAAGTTTTCGTACGCCTATATAGGATGTAAAAGTTTCTTTATACATGTTTACGTTTATATAAACAGAAAGGTTGATGTAAATGAAAAGGCTACACGTTGCTCCAATGAAAATCTCTGAACTGAAACGGGCGGATTATAACCCGCGCTTGGAACTGCAGCCGGGGGACCCGGAATTTGAAAAGCTGAAGCGGTCCATTGAAACCTTTGGACTGGTGGAGCCGATTGTGTTTAATGTGCGAACCGGGACCGTTGTCGGTGGCCACCAGAGGCTTTCCGTTTTAGAACACTTGGGTTGGGATGAGGTGGATGTTTCCCTTGTGGACATTACCTTGGAAGAGGAACAGTTTTTAAATATCGCGCTGAACAAAATTGAGGGGGATTGGGACCCTTATAAATTAAAGGAATTGCTGGAAGAAATGGACACGGGCCAGTTTGATATGTCGCTGACTGGTTTTGATGAGGAAGAAATTGAAGATTTAATGACACAGTTTCATATCGAAGATGAATCGGAAATTCAGGAGGATGATTTTGACCCGGATAAGGCAGCGGAGGAAGTCGTGGAGCCTGTTTCAAAGTTTGGCGATATTTGGCGGCTTGGTCGTCATCGGTTATTGGTGGGAGATTCGACAAAAGTGGAACAGCTCCGCCGCTTGCTGGATGGAAAAGAGGCGGACATGATTTTTACGGACCCGCCTTATAACGTCGATTATGAAGGCTCCGACGGAAAGAAGATACAAAACGATTCGATGGAGGATTCCGCTTTTTATATCTTCCTGCGGGATTCCTTCGATGCCATGCATGCGGTTCTGAAAAAGGGCGGGCCGATTTATGTCTGTCATGCGGATTCGGAAGGCCGGAACTTCAGGAATGCTTTTCACGATGCCGGGTTCCTGATGAAGCAGTGCATTATCTGGGTGAAGAACTCGCTGGTCCTTGGCCGCCAAGATTACCAATGGAAGCATGAGCCTATCCTGTATGGCTGGAAGGAAGGGGCCGCTCATAAATGGTATGGCGGGCGGAAAGAGACCACTGTGGTGGAGACTCCGGTTGACCTGGCTATCACCAGACAAAACGATCATGTGTTGCTGACCTTCTCCAATGGCACACACTCGACCGTTGTGAAGGTGCCAAATTATGAAATTATCCATGACGGAACGGATGAAGGCTCGACCACTTGGCGGATTGAAAAGCCAAAGAAAAACGGGGACCATCCTACGATGAAGCCGATTGCCCTTTGTGCCAAAGCGATAAAAAATTCATCCCGGCCTAATGAGATTGTTTTGGATTCGTTCGGCGGCTCTGGCTCCACCTTGATTGCAGCTGAACAGACCGGGCGTTGTGCTTATGTCTCTGAGCTGGACCCGGTGTACGCTGACGTAATAATTCGGCGTTGGGAAGAATTCACAGGACAGAAGGCGGTGAAATTGAATGGCGAGACCGACGAAATTAACACCTCAATTACAGGCTAAAATCTGTGATGCTATCCGCGTTGGGTGCTATGTCGAAACAGCAGCCGCTTATTGCGGAATATCAAAAGACACTTTTTACCGCTGGTTGCGGCAAGGGGCCAAAGCCAAAAGCGGCATTTATAAAGATTTCTCGGATGCGGTAGAAAAGGCAATGGCGGACGCGGAGTTTCGGGATGTGATGATTATTTCTAATGCGGCCACCTCTGACTGGAAAGCCGCAGCATGGAAATTGGAACGCCGCGCTCCTGAACGTTGGGGCCGCCGAGATCGGGTTTCCGCTGATATTGAACACTCGGGTTCTGTGACGAACCGCCAAGAGCATGAGGTTCATATCAAACAGGAAATAACCTCGGACCCGGAATCGCGGGAATTGATTAAACAATTATGGCGGAGGCAGCAGTCCTTACAAGCAGGAAATGAGGGGTGATGTCCTTTGTTGGCACCAGAACAGGTAACGCCTGAAATGATTAACGATTTTTCTCGGGAGATTGCTCGGGATGATTATGCGTTCTATGCGGAATATGTCCACCGGGGTTTGTATCAGCATGCGGAACACACCGAACTGATTTGCCGGAAGTTGGAGGAAGTTGAGCGGGGCGATTGCACCCGCTTAATTATTTGCCTTCCCCCTCGTCACTCCAAATCGATGACGGTATCGGAGACCTTCCCTTCATGGTTTCTGGGGCGGGACCCGAACAGGCGAGTGATTGAAGTTTCGTATGGTGATTCTTTGGCCAGAAGATTTGGCCGGGAAAACAAAAAGAAAATTGATGAGTTTGGGCAGGAGATTTTCGGGATTCAAACAGACCGGGCCAATGCCAGCAATAATGACTTTGGGATTTCGGGCTACCGGGGCGGCATGATTTCAAAAGGGATAGGTGCTGGAATTACCGGGGTTGGTGCTGACTTGCTGGTAGTCGACGATCCGATTAAAAACAGGAAAGAAGCCCTCTCCAAAACCTACCGCGATATGATTTGGAATGAATGGCAGAACACATTGCTTACTCGTTTGCATCCCGGCGGGCGCGTTATCGTCATTTTGACGCGCTGGACAGAAGATGATTTGGTCGGTCGGCTCCTTGAGGAAGAACCGGGCGGTTGGGAGGTTATCTCCTTGCCTGCGGAAGCGGAGGAACATGATTTACTTGGTCGTGCGCCGGGTGAACCGCTCTGGCCAGAACGCTTTGATAAGACCTGGCTGGAAAACACAAAGAAATCAGTCGGCTCGGTTACATGGGCATCTCTCTATCAACAATCCCCTGCTCCTTTGGGCGGGCAGATAATCCAGCGGGATTGGTTCCGCTATTACCGGGAATTGCCGGGTGATGTCATGGAACTGATGATTTCGGTGGATTGTGCCTTTAAAGACTTGGAAACCTCTGACTATGTAGTGGCTCAGGTCTGGGGCAAAGCTGGCGCGAACAGGTACTTGATTGACCAGATTCGAGACCGGATGGGCATTCGTGCGACGATGGATGCGATTCGGCAGCTGGCGGCAAAATATCCAGCCGCACACACAAAACTGGTTGAGGATAAGGCAAACGGGAGCGCGGTTGTCGAAATGCTGAAGAATGAAATAAGCGGGATTATTCCGGTATCACCGAAAGAGTCCAAAGAATCGCGGGTGTTTTCGGTGGCTCCAGCTGTCGAAGCCGGGAACGTGTACCTCCCTGACCCTTCTATCGCTCCTTGGGTAAAAGATTTTGTTGATGAAGTGGCTACATTTCCAAGCTCTCGCAACGATGATCAAGTTGACGCTTTTACCCAGGCTCTGATTCGTTGGCAACAAACACCGGGCCTTTTTATTGGTCGGGCGTGACCCCACGACAAACAGCCGAAAGGCGCGACCCTTCAGCTAAATTTCTTTTTTTAGATTCGTCAATCCTCAAAGAAACCATCCCGGGATTTTGTCGTTGGTGCTATGTAGGAAGCTGGCCAGCTCTTTATCCTATTCGCATTATTAGTCTTGACACAATTCTGAAAACTTATACATCAACTATCGCGGGTTTATGAATTCCGCGTTTTCTTCATATAACAAAGGTGAGAAAGAGGTGAGATGCGTGTGGAACCGTTTTAAGACTGCTTGGAAAATGGCCAAGCAAATGGAAGAGAAAAGTCTTACTCCAATGGGGACCCTTCCTTCTTGGAAATCAAATAAGCCGGTCTGGAAAGAATGGGATACGGATAATGCGGTCCGGTACGGGTATAAAGCGTCGACCTGGGTGTACTCCTGTATTAACCGGATTGCCAAAACAGCCGCCAGTGTTCCTTGGAAGGTGTACCGTCGAGATCCGGATGGGGAACTGGAGGAGATTCCGAATCACCCGCTTGAACAGTTGCTGAAAGAGCCAAACCCTTATATGAG
Organism: uncultured Bacillus sp.; assembly: GCA_934215995.1. Lineage (GTDB taxonomy): Bacteria > Bacillota > Bacilli > Bacillales > DSM-1321 > Bacillus_AD. The sequence continues at coordinate 25,269 of CAKQBC010000001.1, forward strand.
CGGACAAGACTTAATGGAGCGTATGGTATCTCATCTTTATTTGGGCGGGAATACCTTACTGTCGAAGGTTCGGGCGCGGAATGTAACAGCGGAACTCTGGCCTTTGAATCCTAGCGAGTTTTCTCCTGTACCGAGTAACAATGACTTTATCGTCGCTTATGAATACCAAGTGAATGGAATTAAGAAGCGGCTGGAAGCGGAGGAAGTGTTGCACATTATGTTTGTGGACCCTTCTAACGTGTACTGGGGCATGGCTCCGCTCCAAGCGGTAGCGCGCTCAGTAGATACGGATAGTGAACTCCTAGACTTCCAGAAAATCTCTCTGCAAAACCGCGCCATTACGGACGGGGTGTTTTCTTTTAAACAACCGCTGACCGAGCAGCAATGGAAAGAAGCGCGGCAGATGGTACGTGAACAGCATATGGGTGCGGGAAATGCTCGGACTCCTTGGGTTCTGGGTGGCGAGGCCACTTGGCAGCAGATGTCACTCTCCCCTGCGGAAATGGATTTTATTGAATCCCGCCGATACAGCCGGGAAGAGATTTGTTCGGTGTTTCAAGTGCCACCGCCGCTTGTTGGTTTATATGATAATGCGACTCTGGCAAACATTGAAACCGCTCGTAAGATTTTTTGGCTGGACACGATCATTCCCCTGCTGGAAGATTTAAAATCTAGTTTTAACTTGTCGCTGGTGAAAGAATTTGGCGATGATATCGTTCTCTCTTATGATGTATCGAATGTCCAAGCGATTCAGGACAACTACAAAGAAAAAGTGGATACGGCTAAGACCTTATGGGCGATGGGCGTTCCGTTTAATGAAATTAACCAAAGGTTGCAGCTCGGCTTTGATGAAATCGAAGGCGGAGAGGTGGGCTACCTTCCTCTGAATGTTGCGCTTGCCGGAGCGGGTTCTCCTGCGGAAGAAGATGTAAACGTAAATGTAGATGTTGCTGAAAATGAGGACGGAAACGGGGAACGTTTACTGAACCGTTATGTACCTGTCACCCGAAAAAAGGCAAAAGGGGCAAATGGCAGCAAGGCATGGAACCTCGAAACGGAAGAACAGAAAGAGCTTTTCTGGAAGAATACCGATGCGCGCCGCTCCAATTGGGAAGAGCAATATGCCAAAAGGATCCAAAATCTTTTTGATGAGGAAGGCGACGAGATTGCTTGGGTGTTTGAACAGCATGGGGCAGAGGATGCGCTGGCGCAGATTGATGTCCGGTCCGAACAGTGGGAGCAATTGTATAAGGCGATGGCTCTGGCCATTATTGAAGATTTCGGGGAGCAGACCTGGGATTTGTTAAAGGCACAGAAGCCGCCGAAAACAAAAGCCTTTGACCCTTGGGACCAGCTGATTCAGGCGTGGATTGGAAAAATGGCGGCTGAAAAAATCACCGGAATTCTGGACACAACAAAAGATTTAATTCGGAATGTCATAGCCCTCGGGCAAGAGGAAGGGCTTGGTGTCACACAGATTGCGAAAAACATACGGGACCGCTATGCGGGATTCTCTCGTCGTCGCTCTGAAACGATCGCTCGTACTGAAACGGTGGCCGCATCCAATTATGGAAGCATGGAGGCCGCGCGGCAGACGGGCTTAAATCCGATGAAGGTCTGGGTTTCTTCTCGGGACCCTCGGGTGCGGGACACACATAAAAGCGTTGACGGTGTGACCCTTGAAATGAATGAGGAGTTTAAAGTCGGGATGGATTCCATGATGCATCCGGGCGGTGGCTCTCGGGCCGAGGAAAATGTCCACTGCAGGTGTACCTTGTCTTATCGTGTGGTCCGATAAATTTAAAAAAAAGGAAGTGATTGGCGTGTTTTATAAAACTTTATCGTGGGAAGTCAAAGCCGATACGAAGCAGCGGAAATTCACCGGGTACGCGTCGAAATTCGGAAATATTGACTTGCATGGCGACATTATTGAAAAAGGGGCCTTTGCCAAAACCATACAAGAGCGCATGCCAAAGAAGGCCATTAAGGTTCTGTGGCAGCATATGGACCCGCTTGGTATGCCGGAAGTGCTGGAAGAAGATGAGTCCGGTTTGTATGTAGAGGGGCGTATCTCTAAGACTCGCCTTGGTGATGAAGCGATGACGCTCATGGATGACGGTGTCGTGGATGGAATGTCCATCGGCTATGATGTCGTGAAAGATGAATTTGACGACCAGCATGGGATTCGTAGATTGAAAGAGTTGAAGCTTTATGAGGTGTCGGTCGTTACCTGGGGGGCGAACCCGGAGGCAATGGTCACAAATGTAAAACACCTGCAAGCTCTGAATGATATTTTCAAAGATGAAAACTTGCGGGACCTTGGTGAAGTGAAGAAGCTCCTTGAAAAACTGAATGATACTTTTGATAGCGGCGTGTTCGGTACGAAGGATGGCAGCTTAATTATCAACATGGAAGAACTGAAAGCGGGCCGGGTTCTTTCCAAGAAAAATAAAGATAACTTGCGCGGTGCGGTGACGCTCATTGAAGAGGTTCTGCAAACAGCCGGGGCAGAAGATGAACCGGAAAATGAAAATGAAAAAGACCTGAACCTTGAAGATGATATGGAACTGAAAGACCTGCTCTCCGAGATCCGCTCGTATGCCAAAAAATAAACATGGAAGTGGTCATTGATTTTTCCATGTTGCATTGGTCCTCGGACTGGAATGGCTATGAGGTAGGCTATCCTGACTTGGATGTGGTCGGCCTGTATACCTTTCAGCCAGACTTCGGCCCTTCGGTCAATTTCTATATTGATATGGAAACCATGACTGTTTTGGACATGTGGTCCGGGTGTGATTGTGAAGAATAAGGCGGTTTGTCTGGTTCTTTATATGTAAATGTTGATGTTTACATTTATGTTTTTCCGCTCCTTTGCATATAAAAAGGGTAGAAACAAGCTCTCACTTTGCCCTTTCGAGCCGAGATTCCTCACTCGACTGGTCGGTAAAGCCGAGATACGTGAACATACGTGAAAAAAACATACGTGATGATACGTGACTTTTAAGGAGGATAAACACGATGGGTGAAAATAAAACCGAGATTAGCCTAAAATCCTTGCACACTGAATTTAAGGAAGCGTGGGGCGAACTGAAAGATTTGCTTGATACGCAGGCCGATGAAATTAAAAAATATGGAACCACCAATGATGATACCGTCAACAAGATTAAATCTGTTGAAGGGGTAATTTCCAACCTTGGCGACGAAATGAAGGAAATTCAAAAGCGCGCCGACGAGATCGAGAAGAAGTTTGGTCGTCCTGACCTGGCTGGCGGCGGTCAAGTGAAGTCGCTTGGTGAACAGTTTATCGATTCTGATGCGTTCCAAGCGATGAAAAAAGCAAATGAATATAAATCTGCTCCAATGAGAACAAAATCTCTTTACCAAGGTTCAAAAGCGATTATCACAACGGCTGATGGTTCTGGCGGTGCATTGACAGGAGCGCAGAGGGCAAACCCTGACGTTTTCGCACCGTCACGCGCGTTCCGTTTGCGCGACTTGCTACCTGTTCAGCCGACTCAGTCTAATGCGATTGAATTCGTACAGGAAACTGGTTTCACCAATGCAGCCGCTCCGGTAGCAGAAACCATGCTGAAGCCTGAATCTGCTCTTACTTTTGATATTTTGACAGAATCAGTGAAGACTGTAGCTCATTGGATTCCTGCTTCTCGTCAAGTATTGGATGATGCTGGCCAGCTCCGCGCTTATATCGATAACCGTCTACTTTACGGTCTGATGTTAGCGGAAGAACAGCAAATTCTATATGGAAATGGGCTTTCTCCTAACCTATCAGGAATTCTGACAAACACTGGCATCCAGAGCTATTCTTGGTCCGCTGGTGAGGTGGGCGATAGCAAAATTGACGCAATCCGCCGCGCGATTACGCTGGCTCGTATTGCAGAATATCCAGTCAATGGTATCGTTCTTCATCCGAACGATTGGGAAGATATTCAGCTTGCCAAGGGGGATGACGGTCACTATATCTGGGTGAATGTGAATGAGGGCGGCGTTATGCGCTTATGGTCCGTTCCGGTTGTTGAAACTACAGCCATTGCGGAAGGTGAAGCTCTTGTTGGTTCCTTTAATATGGGCGCGATGCTTTGGGACCGCGAGGAAGCCAATATCCGCGTAGGTGAACCGGATGATTACTTCACTCGAAATATGGTAGCCATTCTTGCGGAAGAAAGACTGGCTCTTACTGTCTTTAGGCCAGAGGCTTTCGTTGGTGTAACCTTCGACACAGCACCTACTACTGGAGTCTAATCCCAAGAATGGAGTGGTTCAATGGCGGCAATTAAAATGGTAGCCCTTCGTACCTTTGCGGGTACGGGGGGCCTTATCCGTAGAGGTGAGGAATTTTTCGCAGAAACCGAAATGCGGGCGACTGCTTTAGCTGAACGGGGACTGGCTAAACGAATAGAAAATGATTCACCGCCGGAGGAAGAACCTGAACAAGTGGTGCCACCGCCTGAGAATGTTGCAAAAGTCCATTTAATTGAACCTGTAACAGACCCTGTCATTGTGGAAAGGCCGCCTTTTGAAGATGCGGTGAAGCATGTCGGCGGCGGTTGGTATGAATTGCCGAATGGCGAACGAATTTCTGGAAAAGAAGCCGCTCAAGCGGTATATGAAAGAGGCGATTGTGATGGCTGATGTAATTAACATGAAAGCAGTCAAGACGTTTTATGGAACCGATGGCTATATTGTCGCGGGCCAGGAATTTTTCACAACATCTCAAAACCTAGCAAATTCTTATTATCACGATGGGCTTGCGGTGTTTGCTGATGGCTCCGAACCAAAAGTGAAAGAGGAAGACTTGAAGGTTCAGGCCCGTAACCGTTATGTGGAAGAAGAAAAACAGACGGAATTTAAAACATCCCAATTAGAAAGGAATGTGACAAGTTTGGCGAATCCTGTAAATCTTAAAATTTCTGTTTCTGGTGTAAACCCAGAAGATTTGAATGTTGAAGTGGTTCGTGACGAAGAGCCGCGCGTGGAAACGGTAGCGGTGGAAGAAACTCGTCAGGCTCAAAGCCAGAACCCTTCTGAAAAGCAGCAGCTCCAACCAAATTATCAAACTCAAAATCAGGGAAGCTCGCAACAACAAAATGTTCACCCTTCCCAAAATCAACAGGTGAACCAATACGCGCAAACTCGTCCAAGCCCTCAAGAGGTCGCTCGTATCAACGAAGATCCGAATAATCGCGACCTTGGGGAAGCGGGAACGTTCACTCAACAGCAACAAGCTGGTTATGATTCTAACCCGCCTGAAACGCAAAGTGGACCGCCTGCGGAGACTCCTGCTCCTTTCCAAAGCCAAAGCCAGGAAGATTTCCGTCAGCGTGAACAGGAATTGATTCAACAATTAAATGAATTGCGCCAACAGCAAAGGCAAGCGGCTAGTCAAAATCCGCAAAGCCAAACAAACCCTTCTGGTCAAAGCCAGGAACAAAATGGACAGGCCGAGAGCCAAAATAGCGGCGGCGCAGCTCAAAGCCAAAGCGAAGGTTTTACAGTCCGTCATGTAGGCGGCGGTTGGTATGACCTTCCAAACGGTGAGCGCGTTCAAGGGAAGGAAAATGCAGAAGCGCGTTTGAAAGAAATTGAACAGGCTTATGAACAACAGCAGCAAGCTCAGGTTCAAAGCCAAAATAGCGGCGGTTCTCAAGAGGGAAATGGGTTTACCCCGAACCAAGACCGCGTTCGTCAAGCGAATGTAGCACCGCAGGACGGAGCTTCATTAAATCAAGCGCAAGTGGAAACTTACGGAAACCTTAGCGGTGGTCAGCCATCTGGTCGCTTAACAGGTTCCGCTCAAAATAATAATGTGGGCCGCGCACAGGGAAATGGCGTAGGTGAGGGCAATAGCTCAAATCCTCGCGTAAATGCGAACCTTCAGCCGCGTAACAGCGATGGACAATTCGTAGAAAGCTCTGGTGTAGCTGGCGGTTCAACTGGTGCGACTGGCTCTGGTGCTGGAGGTAACACTTCTGGTGCGACTGGTGCTGGCTCGACTGGTGGAAACACAAACGGTTCTACTGGTGGAAATACTGGAGGCTCGTCTGGTGGAGGAAATACAGGCGGCTCTACTGGTGGGGGCAACACTGGCCAGTAAATAAAAGGGGTGTGATGATGGATGGCTTTGGAGCAAATGGTGATTTCGCTTCAGGAGGTTAAAGCCTACTTGCGAATCGATCATAATGCGGATGATGCTTTATTAACCCTCTTAATTGAAACCGCAAAGGAACAGGCCCAAGCTTATCTAAATCACGACTTTACGGAACTGGACTCTGAGGGGGTAGTCACTTATCTGGCTATCCCCTCTGCTGTAAAGTTGGCCTGTCTCCGAATGGTGAACAGTTGGTATGATTACCGCGATGATTCGACGGAGACCAGCTCGCTTGGAAACAGAAGCCGGAATGTTGGAGAGGTTCCTTGGGATGCGGAGCGGATGCTCTGGCCTTATAAAAAGTTGGTGGGGACCTAATGTATTCAGGCTATTTGGATAAGCGGGTAACGGTCACAAATGTTCAGAAGGTCTTTGATGGTCGGGGTGGCTGGACGAATAAAGAAGTGGCGGTTGGTGAATTTTGGGCAGCGATATTTCCGCTTAATGTGTTTGAGCGGACTCAATATCAAACCTTGGACTTGGAAATCACCACCAAGGCGGTTCTCCGCTATAACCCGAACCTGAAAGAAAATATGATGATCAATTTTCGCGGGAAAAAGTATCAAATCAGAGGGATTATTAACCCAGGCTATCAAGATGAATATATGGAGTTTGTGGTTCAGGAAGCAGGCGCGCCTGTTTCGGATACGCCTACGGTTGTGACCCGAACAGAAAAAGTGAACTTTGCTGGAAAAACCACCAATGACGGGGATGAATCCAGAAAAATCTATTTCGGCGTGACCTACGATTAAGGAGGAATATCATGTCTTTTACAAATTATTTAGAATCCGCTCTTTTGGATGAAGTATTCGGCGGTGTCGATTATACTCCGCCACTCACCCTTTATGTTGGGTTATCGACAACGGCTCCTGCAGATGATGGAACAGGATATCAAGAACCAACTGGCGCAAGTTATGAGCGCGCGGATGTGCCAAATACGGCAGCCAACTGGCCTGCAACAGGTATAGATGGAACCAAATCGAACGGGGTAACCATTTCCTTCCCGCAGGCGGCTGAAGATTGGGGTACCTTAACCCACTTCTTTATTGCGGATGCTCCTACTGGCGGAAATGTTTTAGCTTATGGAGCATTGTCTGTTCCGAAGACCATTGGTATCGCGGATACGGCAAGTTTCGGGGTGGATTCTTTAACCATTACATTGGATTAAGGCGATGATCGCGTATGGCGATAACAACTAAAGTTTTAAAACCTGCATCCATTGTTTCGATATTTAATTTCAGTCCGAATAATGTCACTTATATCCAGGACTCCCCTGCCGCTCCTGATGCCAATAATATTTCGGCCACAGGAGTAACGGGTGGAAACCCGAGACTGGATGTAAAGTTTGATTCTCCTGATGGAACTTTAACTGGAACTCAAACTGTCAATGTGAACTTTACCGACCCTTCTTGGATTGGTTTACACATTGAAGTACTTGAAAATGGAGTATTGAAATTCACCGGAGCCACCAAATATGGGGGTGCCGGGACAAACGCTTCATGGACCTTTGATGCCAGTATCTTATCGGATTTATCGGGTGCTGGTGTTGTCATTCGGGCGGTTGGTCATGTGTATAACGGTGCGACCATCGGTGCGGTTCGTGCGATGGAGTGGACCGCGACGGTTGATTCGGCGGTAGCTCCCCCACCAGATACCACTCCGCCTGCTGAAATTACGAATTTAACCGAACAGCATACGGATGTTGCGATTGATTTTGACTGGACGAATCCTCCAGATGCCGATTTTCATTCTGTTACGGTCTATAAAAACGGAGCGGAGTTTGCGGGGAATATCTCTAACGGAAGATTCACCGATACAAATGTTGTTCCGGCAACGACCTATGTTTACCGCTTTACAACGAAGGATGATGTTGGAAATGAGAGCGCGGGGGTTGAAGTGTCTGTCACGACAGACCAAGAAAAAACGTATGAACATTTACCGCCTGTTGAAATCATTTCCATCAACAACTTGACACCGAATGATGTGACCTATATCCAAGACGACCCAGAAGCCGAAGACGCGAATGTAATGGTTCCGATGGATAACTTAACCCGTCCGACAATTCGGGTGCGGTTCGCTGAACCAAGCGTACCGATTACAGGGATTCAGACCATTCGATGGGTTGTCGATGATCCAAATTATGTTGGTTCCTTGGTACGGATTTATGAAGGCGGCGCATTAATCCTAGAATCCGCCTTGCAATATCCTATTCGAGGAGTAGAACCTGTCGTCTTTGTTTTTAACGCGGATGCGATTACGGATAAAACCTTGCAAACGGTAGAAGTTGAATTTGTTTCAACGCTTTATAACGGGTTGACGGTTCAAAATTTAGGCGCAATTGAATGGACATTTCCTGTAGATGGCCTTCCCATTGTCCTAGAAGGTTCCGTTCTGGCTCGGTCTACTGTTGGTAGTGGATTGATTGTTGGGACACACCATTCCTTGGGCGGTCTGCTGGATGTGACCACTTCCCTCTCGGATGCTTCACTTTTAATGGCGGTTCCGCTTGCCGGAAACGTAAATGTAAACAGCAATATCAATGATGCGGCTCTGGGAATTCGGAAGGATATATCGTCCTCTCTCAGTGTCCAGAGCGCGATGCCTGACCTGGCTTTATCGCTTGGAAAGAACATGCAATCTGAAATAGGCGGCGTGTCCTTGGTCGATGAGGCCAGCATGGAAACGATCCGGTCCATTTCGGGCAGCATAACCGCTCGGTCTGGGGTTGGCTCCCCTACCCTGCGTAAAACGGTAGCCTTTGGTGGCTCCTTGACAACAGAATCGTCTCTTGAAGGAACAGTTGACCGGGATATAGCCATCTCGGGTAGCATATCCGCTGATTCGGAAGGGGCTTCTGAACTCGGAAGGGAGCGAGAGGTAGCTGGAGCCATTGGTTCCCTCTCTCGGGTGGAGCCTTTGCTCCTGCCAGTTGATAAAAACGTAAACAGTTACGTCAATGTTTATAGCAGATTGTCGGCGGCGTTCTCTGTTGAAGGACAGGTTCCCCTTCGCGGTTCCATCGCCGCGCGGTCGGCCGCATCACTTACATTGGCGGTCAGCAAACCCATCACTGGGGGATTGGACTCCATATCTTCTATATCGTTTCCATCACTCCAGCGGGTGCGAGGTATTTTCGGAAATAGTTACGAAGATTCCACTGTTTTCGGAACATTTGGCCTTACGAAACTCTTTGATGGGGTGACCGCAGCGCGTTCATTGGTGGAAGGAAGCACAGAAAAAGGCATTTCTCTGGCTGGTAGCCTGCAGTCGAGATCCACTTTATCGGTTGTTCCTGAAAAAGTGGTCAATTTAGCGGCTGGTATCTCGATTGTTTCGGAGGCTCGGGCTGAATTCGCAGTAAAGGGAGAGATTCCGTTACGCGGCTCCATCACTTCCATTAGCGAAAATACCGGGGCCATCACGAAAATAGCCGGGATTTCCGGTTCCATCACTCCCATCACTGACACAGGCGGCCCATTATCCCGAGAAACCCTTATTTCGGGAGACATCACTTCCATCTCGGGGCATCAGGCCAAAATGGGGCGCATCGTTCCGGTTGGCGGTCCATCTACCGCAATCTCGGGCCATGTAGCCAATCTCTTTGTAGAGGGGGCCATTTCTCTGGCGGGTGCGGTGGACGCTATGTCAACGTTATCCAGCGTCCTTACTCCGGTTCGAGGTCTGGGTGCGGCGGTTCATGTGGAAGCTGGTGTGTCCATCTCGGATTGGCTGGTTGCCGGGGAAATTGATTTATCCGGTTCGGTCGTGTCGCTGGCGACAGCGCGGGCGAAGCCAAACAGAACCAGACAGATTTCTGGTGGGCTGGCGGCCCGCAGCCGCTTGTTTGACCAGGAACCAATAAACACTTATCTGGAAGTGGAGCCGGTCCTGTACTCCAATGTGGCCACAAATGATAGCAAGCTCATGAGTTATACCATTAACTCGGGTGTGGGGCGAAGAATTGAATTTGTTTTTTCCTTTGTCGTCGACCCGGCCAACCTGCAAACAGCGGAATTCCGGGTAGAGGGGACGAAGGGGCAGCCATTTATTCTGCAACCTTACAACAATGTTATCGGTGCTTGGGACACAGGATTTTCTTCCAGCTATGACGGGATTTTCGCGGACAGAATGGTGTCGCTGGCTATTTCCAATATTGGACCTTACTTGGATGAACGAAATGTTTTAAAAATCCGTATGCTTTCGGTCAATCGTTTCCAGAGCGGAACGCTTACCTTGTCTACGGATTTTGCGGAATTAGTAAAAACCTATGTCGTAACAAGAGCGGGGTGATAGGAATGGCAAATGCTCGCTTTCAATTCCATGATAACTCTCGTCAAACGATCAGCGCGTTGGAAGATGCACAGGAAGCCCGCCTGCGAGAAGCCACAATGGAATGGCATGCTGGCGTGGTGGAAGATATGCTGACCGGAACTCGGAGCGGGAGGGCTTACCGGATACCTGGCTCGACCAGAACTTATCGGGCCAGTCGTCCGGGTGAAGCTCCCGCTACGGTGACCGGGCGGTTGCGTTCCTCTTATCAATTCCGCGTGAGGGAGGAAGGCGGGAAGAAAATCGGGGAGGTGGGAAGTCCACTCGATTATGCTTTGTATCTGGAAAAAGGAACCCGGCGCATGGCTCCACGACCACACCTTGTGCCTGCTTTCTATAAGCGGGAGAACGCGATTAAAGACGCTCTGCAAAGGGAGTGGGTAAGATGAGCGTTATTTCTACTGTATTTGATGTGTTGGCCGGGGATTCGGATTTGCGGACCCTTTTGGCCAGCCACGCGCTTGCTCCCGATTATCCCGCTATTTACGATCGGTGGGCGGTTGAAGACATTCCCATGCCTTACATGGTTTTGTCTTGGGGCTTTGATGCGGGCGAAGTACCCACCAAGTTTGACTCTAGCTTGATTATTGATATTTTTACCGCCGGAAACTCCACCATCATGGCAGAAACGATTCGAGACCGCTTGATTGAAATTTTTGAGATTAATTCCTTCTTTTCAGAAGGAGAGGGGCTGGTCCGAACCCATTATTTGCGTGATGGAAATGTTCCCGAACTTGAAGATGATGTTGTTCACTGGATGATTGAGTTTCGCGTGATTTATTGGGATGCCAGCATCATAAACCGAATTTCTAAAAGGAGCTGATTGTTGTGGCGCGTAAAACAACAGGTTTAACCACTACTACTGTAAATAATTTCTTGATTAACTCTGGTGCTTTGTATGTGAATCTTGGCTTGCCGGATGAGCGGCTCCTTGGAGCAACTCGTGACGGGGTAACTTTTACGATTGAACAAGATGTAGCTGAGATTGAAGTGGACGGTTCACCGGGACCATTCATGGGTGGCCGCCGCATTATCGAGGTTCGTCCTCGTATCGAAGCGACCATTTTGGAAGTAACACCTGAAAACCTGCAGCTCGCTCTGGTTGGTTCCTCTGTTGGGGATTATACGGAGGAAGGCGCGACTGCCGCTACTCATAATGCGATTACTCGAAATCGCGGGATTCAGCTTTCAGATTATGTGGCGAATATTGCGATTGTGGGCCAGATGTCCGGTTCGGGGGAGAACTTTATCGGAATTATCTATAATGCGATTTCCGATGGAGAGTTTGGCTTGGAAACAGCGGACAGCGGCGAGGCTGGAATTGAACTTACGCTGACTGGCCACTTTGACCCTGCCAATATGGACCAGGAACCTTGGGAATTCCGACTGCCTAAAGAGATTACGTCGATTACTTCTCCAACAGTGTAAACATAAACGGAAACATAAACATAAACTGGGGGTTTGCATGGTGTATGTTCACTTCATTACTGAAATCGTTCAGTCTGTGGCTATTATTCTCGTCGGTCTTGCTGTTATCCGCATGCGAAACTGAACAGAAAAGTACGCCACATTCTGAGCGTAAAACCGAACTTGAAATGAAAAAGCCTATTTATGACCGAAACGATCGGCGGGCTGAAAACCGTTATGACGGAAATGTAAACGTAAATAACAACTGAAATATAAACGGGGGTTTTTTAAATGTCTTATGATGTTCGTCGCTTGAATACTGCTGATTTATTTACCATGACCAAGATTATGTCCAAAATTTCCGGCGATGTGCGCGGGGCTTTGAAGGATTTGCAAATCAACAAAATTGACCCGCAGCTCTTTGGAATTATCGTGATTGAAGCCGCGATGAAACATGCGGAGAAGGAATTTAAAGAATTGCTGGCGGATGTGATTGGCAAAACGGTAGAGGAGTTTGAAAAGGAACCCTTTGATGCCGCTATCGTGATTATGGAAAAGGTAGCGGAACAGGAGAATCTAAAAGATTTTTTTACGAAGGCTCAAGGTTTGATGAACAAGTTTTCTGGCAAGTAGTGGACCTCATTCAAGCGAGATATGGTTGGACGGATGATATTGTGTTCGCTCTACCATATACTCGCTTTTCTCAATTACAGAAGCTTTTGTATGAGAAATACGAGGAAGAGGGCCGCGAAAAATACAGACTTCAAGCCTTTAGTGCTTGGTTGCAAGGGGCGGGCCAGAAGAAAACCTTTGGCCAGTTTTTAAAACACCTGAAATTGCAGCCAAAAACCGCCAAAAAAGAAGAAATGTCAAAAGAAGATTCGAAGCGACAAGCTCAGGCCAATATCGAAAACGCCAAACGGATTTTATTGCTTGATAAACAAAATCGCAAACAGAAGGGTGGGTGAACCCTTAGATGAATGTGTTTAAACTGGTTGGTCAGATTGTCCTTGATGGGGCGCGACAAGTAAATAGCCAAATCGAAAGTGTGGCGCAAAGGGCCGGGGCGTTAGGCGACCGTATGCAAAATGTGGGAGATCGGATTTCCAGAACGGGACAAAATCTGGCCCTTCCTTTCGGAGCGGCGGCGGCTGGTATTGGTGCCGCGCTCGGGAAAGCGGTTGGTGTGGCGATGGACTTTGAAGCGCAAATGGACCGGGTTGGTGCGATTGCGGGTGCTAATGCAGGCCAGCTGGAGCAGATGAGGCAGAAAGCCTTGGAACTCGGGGCGACCACTTCCAAAAGTGCCAGCGAGGTTGCGATTGGTATGGAAAATATGGCCGCGATGGGTTTCACCGTCAATGAAACAATGGCCGCCATGCCGGGTATCATCGCCGCAGCTGAAGCATCCGGTGCGGATATGGCTCAAACGGCTGATGTTACTGCCGCCGCCTTAAATGCGTTCGGTCTGGAAGCTTCAGAAGCAGGGCATGTGGCGGATGTTCTGGCTATGTCTGCGAACCAATCCGCCGCTGATATTACGGACCTTCAGTATTCCTTTAAATATGCGGCTCCTGTCGCCAATGCTCTAGGGATTTCAATGGAAGAGCTGGCCGCCGCCACTGGAATTATGGCGGATGTTGGGATTAAGGGTGAGTCTGCGGGTACTGCGCTCCGCGCGTCCTTGCTCCGCTTAACAGACCCACCAAAGGCCGCCGCTAATGAATTGTCACGTTTGGGAATCCAGATTACGGATTCTCAGGGGAAGATGTTACCTTTCTCAAATATTATTGGTCAACTCTCTAGTGCCACAAGTGGAATGACCAATGCTCAAAAGGCCGCCACTCTCTCTACGATTTTCGGAACAGAAGCGGTTTCTGGAATGCTGGCAGTCGTGGAAGCTGGACCGGAAAAACTGGACCAGTTAACAAATGGATTGAGAAATTCCGATGGAGCCGCCGCTACAACCGCCGAACAGATGAGAAGTAACTTAAAGGGTGCGGTCGAAGAAATGGGCGGGGCTTTTGAAACCTTGCAGATTACGGTGGGGAATGCGTTGACCCCGGCTTTGACCTGGCTTGCTGAAAAGGTTACGGCTCTTGCGAACTGGTTTAATAATTTATCTCCTACTATGCAGCGGGTTATTGCGATTTCTGCAGCGGTCGCTGGCGGTATCACTGCTCTGATTGCGGTGCTTGGTGTGATTATGACAGTGGTCGGGGGAGCCATTTCTGGATTTGGTGCGCTCATCGGATTGCTTGGAGGCGGTCCTGCTATCTTGGGTGCGCTCGGAGCCGCGTTCACCTTTATCACTGGTCCGATTGGGATTGCCATAGCCATTTTTGCCGCTTTGGTTGCCGCCGGGGTAGCCATCTACAAAAATTGGGACACGATCTCGGCAAAAGCCAGGGAGATATGGGGCGCGATTTCTTCCTACTTCTCTCAGGTAGGACAAAACATAAAAAATCAGTGGAATTCGGACATTAATTCGATAAAAAATTTCTTCTCGACCGGGTTCAACTGGATAAAAAATTTACTCTCAAATATCTGGAATGGGATAGTTTCCGGTCTGCAGTCGGCGTGGCAAGGGATAAAAAATGTTTTTAATACCGGGGTGCAAGTGGTGAAAACCATTGCTCAGGGATTTGCTACTTTCTTTATGAACTTTACGCCGCTCGGGATTTTCATTCAGCTGATTACCCGAAACTGGGAAACTATCAAAAATATCTTTACGTTGGCTATTGCCGCTGTCAAAGATTTAACCTCTCGCGGCTTTAACTGGCTGAGGGATAACGTGATTAATCCGGTGATGAATGCCATAAAAAACGTTATCCAGACAGTGTGGAATGCGATTTCCGGCGTGTTTAATACGGTGCTTTCTACCATTACGAATTATGTAACAGAGCGGTTTAACGCGATAAAAAATACAGTGACCACTGTGTTTAATGCGGTGCGTTCCTTCCTGCAAACCGTCTGGAATGCGATTTCTAGCTTTACGATGCAAGTCCTGACGACGATCTGGAACAATGTCACCGAACGATTTAACGCGGTGCGTACAACCATCCAAAATGTGCTAAATGCGGTGAGGACCTTTATCACCAACATTTGGACGCAGGTGTCTACTTGGTTGGCACAAAGGCTGACCGCTATCTGGAATAACTTTGTCACCAATTTCAACAAAATCAGAACGACGATCCAGAATGTGCTAAACCCGGTATTCCAATTTATTAAAAATATTTGGACGCAGGTCAGCCAATTCTTGGCTACGACTCTCACAAATATTTGGAACAATATCTCTCAGCGGTTTACCGCTATTAAAAACACAATCTCGAATCTATTAAATCAGGCAAAAAATGCGGTTGTCTCTCGATTTACGGAAATGCAGACGGGCGCAACCAATAAATTTAATGACCTGAAGAATAAAGTGTCGAGTGCCGCATCTTCTATTCTGTCGGTGGTCCGTTCGCGGTTCAATGAAGCCAAAAATGCCATTATGAATCCGATAGAGGCGGCTCGTAAAAAGGTACAGTCGGCCCTTAGCAGCATTCGCTCGTATTTCAGTAACTTGGCCGGGAAGCTCGGTATTAAAATCAACAAAATTAAAACACCTAAATTCCAATTGAGAAACTGGTCATGGAATCCGAAGGACTGGCTTAAAGCCATGCCGCGCATTGATGTCGTCTGGAATGCGGCGGGTGGATATGTAGACGGTGCCACCTTAATTGGCGCAGGCGAAGCGGGCGGCGAGGGAATCGTTCCGTTGGAAGGGAAGCACATGCTTCCAATGGCTAGAGCGATTTCGGACTTCCTCGGTAACACTCAGCCTGTGGAAGCTCCTGCTGGTGTCGGAAATGCCAGGATTGAAATTCCGCTTATCTTGAATGGGCGAGAAGTGGCGCGGGCCATTGTGCCAAATGTGGACGAAGAATTAAAAAGACAGAAAACGATCAGAAGGAGGGGATTATAGTTGCGTTACTTTACCTTTAACGGAAGAGATAGCCGAGAACTTTTTCCCCTGACCAATGCGATACACAGACCTTATTTGCCGCCTGTCACGGTTCCGAGTTTTGATATTCCAAACCGGGCCGGGGCGGTAGCGGTTCAAAGAAATGATATCGGGGTTCGGGAGATTGAGGTGGAAGTCACTTTCATGATGGATTCGTGGGCCGGGGTTCGGCAGCGGGTGCGGGAAATGGCGGCGTTCTTGATTTATTCGGAGGACAAGCCGCTCATCTTCTCCGATGAACCAAATCTGATGTATTATGCCCGGTTCAATTCTGGGGACACCGATTTGGAAGAAATCGCAAAAATGGGCAGGGGTGTTTTGAATTTCACCTGCTTTGACCCTTTTGCGTATGAACTTGAGGAAACAACGGCTATCATGCCAAGTCTGCAAATTGAGACCACTGTGGTGAACAATGGCAGCACCATAGTCTATCCGCGCTTTCGGGTGGTTCCGACAATGGATGCTCAATACTTAAGAATTGCCAATGTCACGACTGGCCAGTTTATTTATTTTAATGAAAATTGGCCTACGGGAGCGGCTCTTATTTTCGACCATGCGAAAAATCAAGTTTTTAATGAAGCCACAAAAGAAAATCTGGTCCGAAATATTACGCTGGATTCGGAATTCTTCCCGCTCGTCACCGGGGAAAATGTTATCTTGATTCAAAATCAAAACCCGGACGGTTCTGGAATAAATCAGGAAAGTTTGCAGATGTTTTGGCGGGAACGTTTCTATTAATGTTTACATTTACGTTTGTGGGAGGTGAATGGAAATGGCAGCAATCGATTTAGCGGGGGCGGTTCAAACCACAGCGACGATTTCTGGTGCGCCAGAGGTGAGGCCGCCTGTTACTTTAATGGGGACGGTAGATGGAACTTCTGGCTCCACTGTCAACTTAACGGTCCGAGATACGATGTGGCACCGCCGGGAAGATTCCGGTTTATGGGGCTTGGATATTTCCTCTTATCAAACGATCAATGACCCGGCGAAATTATTCGGAAATGTTGATTATATGTTTTTCCGGGCTTATGGGAGCGACCATACCGGAAGCGGAGATACCAGTTTTCAAAACTTTGTCTCGCTGGCAAAACAGCATGGTGTTCCGTCTGGTGCTTATTATTTCGCCACTCCGAGGAAAAGCTCCAATCTGAAAGCGGAAGCGGAAGCTCAGGCCCAACAGTTTATTGACAAATTGGAATCCGGCTATGGGTTCGGGTATGGCGACTTGCTACCGATGCTGGATGTCGAGGAATACAGAGATGTGGTAACCGGACAAACAGGCATGCCGATGTCCTCTGGAATGACCGGAGAGGAATTAATCGAATGGATTCTGGCGTTCCGGGATTACTTTTATGCACACACAAAGCGCGCCCTTGGTTTTTACACCAACCGCTACTTTATGCAAGACCAGATGGGTGTGACCGATGAACAGCTCCGCCGCTTATCTCACATGCCGCTCTGGTTGGCGGAATATGACCGCTGGTATCCAGAAAATCTAACAGAGCCGCCTTTAAAATTCGGGGGCTGGAACACGTTTAATCTTTGGCAGTATGAGGTTGTGGCCGATGCGGATACCTACGGGGTTAGCTCTGCCGGGAATGAAATTGACCACAATTATACTTACAGCCTGCAGGCCATTATGCCGCCGCCTGCTCCGACAAATGTAGAAGTGACGCAAACCTCCAATGAAACGATCCGCGTGACTTGGGTGGAGCCTGTCGCTGAAGATTATGTCGGCATTGATATTTATTTGAACGGGGAGCCTGTGGTTTCCCTTCCAAAAGGAACAACTTCTCATGAAATGTTTGTGACCACTCCTATCGGGCAGCAGCTTCAAATAAATGTGGTTGCTTTAGATAAATGGGACGATACCGGTTGGTCGGAAAATAAATATTTGTTTATGGAGGATATTGATAATCCTCCGCCGCCTGTTTCTGAATTGCCTGTTGCCAAGCATCAGCTTTTCATTTTTAACCGGGATGAGGAGATTGTGGCGGTGCTGGAACAAAACACAAAGGATACGGCCACCTTCTTTGGCGGCAAAATTAAAAAGGTCCTGAACGGGGAGCATGTCCTCACCTTTACGGTTCCTCTGAATCACCCGGATGCTTGGAAGATTGAAGAAATGGGATATGTGGCGGTCAAAAATAAATACCGTCAATGGGAATTGTTTGAGATTACTGAAATGACGGATGTTCATGCCGGGATTGGCGAAATGGAGCGCGAGGTCACCGCTGAGGGGGCTTTTGTTGAACTGGACAATGTCATCATTGAAGATTTATTCCATGACCGTAAAAGGCCCGATGTCGTCCTTCCTTCCTTGCTGATGGGGACCCGGTGGGAAGCTGGTACCATTCAGGGTTCGGAAATTCATGATTTAACGGTCAAGCGCGAGAGTGTTCTTTCCGCCTTGCAGCGTTTTCGTGAAAGATGGAATGGGGAACTCACTTATCGGGTTGAAATTGTGGGGAACCGTATTGCCAATCGGTATATTGATTTCAAAATGCCGACCGCGATGGTCTTTAAAGGCAAGCGGTTTGAATTCTCGGAAGATATGACGGAAATGACCCGCACCATTGAAAGCCGGGGATTGAAAACGGCCCTTTACGGTTATGGCCCTGAAATTGAAAACAGCGGGGGCCTGCGTATGACCTTTGCGGATGTAGAATGGTCGATTGCAGCTGGAGATCCGGCTGACAAACCGCTTGGCCAGACCTGGGTGGGAGATGAAGAGGCTCGTAAAGTGTTTGGAAAGCCGCTCGACCGAACCACTACAGAAAAACAACACCTTTTCGGCGTGTATGAAAACAATGACGCGGTCGATGGCATGGACCTCCTATGGAAAACTTGGGTATATGGCATTCTAAAGACCAGAGAGCCTGTTCTCAGCTATTCTGCGAAGGTTTTAGACTTATACCAGCTCTATGGTCTGGAAACCGAATCTGTGGACTTAGGAGACTATGTGGCGGTCCTTGATAAAGACCTGGGTATCCAATTGCAGGCTCGGGTGGTTGAATATATCATGGACCTCGATTTGCCTGAAAATGATGAGCTGACCCTTGGGAATTATCTACCGACTTTTACGAGTGATACCGAAACCATAAGAACAGAAATCGCAAAAGCGACCGAGGGTGTTCTGCGAGAAGGGGACACCATTCAGCCGGAATGGTTGGAAACGGAGTTTGAATTTGCACAGGATGCGATTCGGCTTGGCGGCGGAACGGTCATTATGAATAAAAATGATGGGATTCTGATTGTCGACGATCCGGAAAATCCGCAAAAAGCGATTAAGTTAAATGCGGGGCAGCTGGCTCTGGCTGATAGCCGGGATATTGCGACAAACACATTTAACTGGCGCGCTTTTGGTACCGGGGAAGGCTTCCTTGCTGATTTGGTTCAGACTGGATTCCTGAAATTCGACCGCTCTCAGGGTGGAACGTTAGCTCTGGGAGGACCGGAAAACGGGAACGGTCAGCTGATTGTCTATGATGCGGCTGGAAATGTCGTAGGGGACTTGGATGCGGCGAAAGGCGGTTTCACCAACCTGTTTGTCGGAAACTTCCGGGCGAATAATGTACTGAACAGCTTAAGCTCTCCGACTGCGTTTGTGGTCAATGCCGCCACCGGGAGCGATGCCAATGATGGACTAACCTCGGCTACGGCTTTCCGTACCATAGGAAAAGCCATCAGCATGATTCCCAAACACAATAATTCCACTGTCGATATCTGGATTGCAAAAGGAGTTTATAACGAAACCCCGCGTATCGAAGGATTTTTCGGGAGCGGTAAAATAAATATTTGGTTCCAAGGCGCACAGATGAATGGTCGCTTGATTGTCCGTCACAACAATAATGAAATTCTATTGAGCGGCGGATATGTCTATCAAGGGTACGGTTCTACCTCGTCAATGGGAACGATCGAAATTGCCAATACTAATTTCGTTAAAATGACCGGGATGGAAACACAAAGCGCACAGCGTGTCGACTTTGGTGTGACGGTTCGACAGGCTTATTTGCAAATTACCGGGCTTTGTAAATTTTATGATGCGACTACTGCTGGTATCAATGCGGATATTGGCGGGGTGATTGATATCATGGCCGATTGTCATGGAAACGGAGGCTATTCTGGTACTCGGGCCATTGGTTCTGGTCGTGTTGCGATTCATAAAGTGTTGGTTCCTGCAGGGACAACCAAAGTCACCGAAACAGGTGAGATATCGGGTTACGGTGGGGAAATCGTCGGAACCTATACCGATTCAGCAGCTGGAACTCCGGCTGTCTTGGAAGCTCCGCCTACGATTACGCAGTTTAGTCCTCGCGTCACTAAGTCTTGGAACAGCCGCAATGGGTGGAACAATGAAAATAATTACATCTATCAGGGGGAATGGCGGACACAGAAATGGGATTATAACGGGAATCCGTATTATGAATATTACGGGAACTGGAAAGGGTGTATTTTCTTTGATAATGCCGCCATTAATAATGCCATTACGGGACGAACGCTGGTCAGTGCAAGGCTCCGGTTGCGCCGCTTAACCTATGGCGGATATTCTGGTGGCTATTATGCGAGGCTCTGGGCTTTATCCAGCAAGGAATCCATTGTTGGAGCTGGTGAGCCTGTGGTGGATTTTTCAATTAGTCAAAATCATGTTTACGCTTGGGGCGAAGAAGAAACGATCACGATTCCGAACTGGGTTATTACCGCTCTCACCAATGGCAGCTATGGTGGGTTTGCGCTCCACTGGCCTGATGGAACCAATTACATGATTTTCTCCAATTCGGTGACGCTGGAACTCACTTATCGTTAAAGGAGGTGATTTGTTTCGGTTTAGCTGAAAAAGGAAAATAATAGGTAAACGTTTATGTAAACGTAATCTGAAACCGGAGGAGGTACCTATATGTATTGGGGTTATGGCTTGTTCGGTACGATTGTCATTATATTGTTGATTTGGGTATTGTTCGGTCGTTAATAGATGAGGCGTGGGGGTTAGGGATGTATGTCTTAACCCCTTTGCTTTTTTTGGAAGGATGGAAAATATGAATGGTTGATTTTCTCACGATCATCGGAAAGCTCGCGCTTGGTCTGGTCCTGCTCTTGGTGATTTTCCGCTTGCTTGGAAGAAAAACCTTGGACCAGATTACGCCGATTGATTTCATCACCACCGTTATCATGGCCGACTTGATTGTGGAGATGTCCGTTGATGACAAGGTTCAAGTTTGGCAAGTGGCCGGAGTGATTATCACTTGGGCGATTCTGACCTTCTTGCTGGATTACCTGAAATATAAAAGTAAGAAGTTTAGGAAATTAACAGCTGGTGAGCCTGTCACGCTGATGGAAAATGGACAACTGAACAGAGAGGTTCTGAAACGTGAGCGCATGACTGAGGATGAACTCAGAGAAATGCTTCGGCAGCATGGCGTTTTTTATCCTTGGGAAGTGGAACTCGCTGTC
This sequence comes from uncultured Bacillus sp., assembly GCA_934215995.1. GTDB lineage: Bacteria > Bacillota > Bacilli > Bacillales > DSM-1321 > Bacillus_AD. The sequence goes on from CAKQBC010000001.1 coordinate 46,628, forward strand.
TTGGAAATCAACGGGAAAATATCCGTTAAGAAAAGGAGCGATAAATAATGGTGAAAATTTTTATAGACCCAGGTCATGGCGGCGTAGATGGCGGTGCTGGTCGCGCACCATATCTGGAAAAGGAACTGGTTTTAACCCTTAGTACACGTTTACGTAATTATTTACAGAACAATTTTGAAAATGTTTCGATTGCGATGTCTCGGAGCGCGGATGCGACTCTTTCATTAAGCGACCGGACGACTGCGGCGAATCGTTGGGGCGCGGACTTCCTTATCTCGATTCACTTTAATGCGTTTAATGGGGTGGCGCGCGGCTATGAGGATTTTGTTTATTCGACCATTGCGGCTGGTTCACGCACAGAAAATATACGGATTGCCATTCATAATGAAGTGGTGAGCCGGGTGCTTAATAAATACGGTATTCCAAACCGGGGCCGAAAAAAAGCGAACTTCCACATGGTCCGGGAGAGCAACATGCCTGCAGTCTTGGTCGAAACGTTATTTGTCGATAATGCCGCCGACCAGAGGCTGATTGCCAATGCGAATTTTATAAATGATATTGTTGCCGCTTATGGAGAGGGAATTGCGCGCGGGATGAACCTTCGTAGAAAGGCAGCACCTGTTTCTGCTCCTGCACCAACCGCTCCGACCACTGGTACTCTTTATCGGGTGCAGTGTGGTGCGTTCTCCAATCGCAGAAATGCGGAAGCCTTAGAAGCGCGTTTAAAACGATCTGGTTACCCTGCCTTTATCACTTCGTCTAATGGACTGTTTAGGGTACAATGCGGGGCTTTTTCTAGCAGGGAAAATGCGGAAAGACTTGAATCCAATTTACGGAAAGACGGGTTCCCTGTGTACATTTATAGGGGATAGTATGCTTTAATTGATGTAAACATCACTGTAAACATAAACGGAGGTATTTACATCATGGGTGGCACAATGAAGCCTATTCGTATTGAAGAAAATATTGTTAGGATTTGGAACAAGTATTATGTCAGCGTGACAAAGAATGGAAAAGTTTATGCTGATTCTTTTTACGATTTAGAGGAAGCAAGAGCTTTTCGAGAACAGGTTAGAAACATTCCGCAAGCTCCGCGTAACCGCAAAAAGCAAGAAAAAATCGAATCCCATGGGTACATTTATGTCCTAAAACCTGACCACCCCTATGCAAATTCGGTTGGTCGGGTTAGGGAACACCGATTGGTTATGGAAGAAAAATTAGGAAGGTATCTAACGCCGGATGAAATCGTTCATCATATCAACGGCAATAAAAAAGATAACCGACCTGAAAACTTGGAAGTAATGAATAAACGGGAGCATGATTCTTTCACTTCGCAGATGTATACCTCCCGAAATTACAACACTGAAAAGGCGATTAAGTTGTTCATGGATGGTTATTCCGCTGAAAAAATCGGTAAAATCGTCGGAGCATCTCGAACCGCAATTTATAACCTCATGAGGGACCGGGGGATTAAAAGAAACATTGTGCAAGAAAGAAAAAATGGCCGCTATATCAAAATGACAAAGGAGTGAGCCTATGCATGAAAAATATGGGGTGCATGTCACGCGCGTTATCGACGGAGACACATTTGTGGGAGACGTTCCGTTTCACGCGCTTGGCCATATCTTCACCTTACACGAAGAGCGGTTCCGCCTGCAGGATATTGACGCTCCTGAATTAAGAGGGGCTACAAAGGAAGCTGGTCTGGAAAGCAAAAAGTTTTTGGAAGATTTAATACTTGGAAAACAGATTAGGGTGACGGTGTCGAAGCGGGATTCCTTTGGTCGCTGGATTGTGATTGCGTTCCTCGGGGACTTGGAAATCAATTCGCACATGATTTTAAAAGGCTATGCGGACCGTTACGAATATTAAGGAGGGTGGTTTCAATGGCTAAATTTTTTGATTGGGAAGTGGATAAAGTGGAAAACAACACCGATATTATCCGTTTGACTCTGGCTATTCTCGCCGCCATTAAAATGTTGGTTGCATCGTTTGGATTTACCTTCTTTACTGACGAGATCCTTCTCGCTCTGGAGAATCTGGTTCCGTTGCTGATTGTTCTCTGGGGTGTGTGGCGAAATAATTACATCACCAAAACAGGAAAGGCACAGAAAGCGGTTCTGGAAGAGAAAGGCTTAGTGAAAAAGGACCTCCTATGAGAGATGTACCGATTGTAGAATGTTTCCTGTCTATTATTTCAGTCTGGTGGGCGATTGTTTTGTTTTTCGATGAGGGATTTTTCAGGGTACCAAAAGTGTATGACCCTTTGGCCGCCATTGAAGATGGATGGGGTTATGTCTTTTTAACCGCAGCTTTTCTGAAAATCATCGGCATCATTCTCGATAAAAATTGGGTGAGAAGGGTTGGCCTTTCGTTTTCGGTGTTCTTGTATGCGTTGATTGCGGCAGGCTATATCCTCGCGGGGGATGCCATCCATACAGGAACTGGCGTTTATTTTGCTCTGGCGGTCCTGGCTCTATATCAGATTCGTGAGGTGAAGGCTCATGCAGACTGATGTAGCGGTTCTGAAAGAAAAACTGATGTATATTGAACGCGAAATGAAAGATTTAAAAAAAGATGTACGGGAACAGAACGCCGAGGTTGATTCCTTGCTGACGACCCGCGAGACCATGCTCCTGAAACTGGACCAAATTCAAAAGCAGTTAAACGAGATCCAGGGAACGGTCAATAAAGATTCTGGGTGGCGCGGTTTCTTCTTGGATTTTATCAAAGCAGCGGCTCAAATTGCGGTATTGGTCGGAGCCGGGAAGTGGATTTTTTAAATGGCGAAATGGGTTGTATGTCGATATCTCAATGAGGTAGGGCTGGAAGTGGGCCTTACCTTTTCTTATGGAAATAAACAGGTCTTTGATGACATAAAACGAAGATACCGCTTATCAAAAGGGAACCTTGTCTCATATAACATTTATGAGGATGGAAAACTCATTTTCACCCTCGAAGGGACAAAATAACACCCCCAAAGCTGTTAGCTCTTTGTTCCTCCATCTTGTTGTTGTTTTTGTTGTTGTTTAGCCTAGATTTCTTCTCCTTGGCCGCTATCCTTTGTTGGGGGTAGCGGTCCTTTTTTTATAAAAAATAAATGAGGGTGGACTTATGATGGAAATGAAAAATTTAAGACCGCTATTTTTTCTTCAGGAAAAGCTGGACCAGAAGATTAACTCCCGCTTTCGAGAAATGGATGAGGAAACCAAACAGGAACACTTTATAAAAAAGGTGTTATCGTTCCGGGTGGAAGTCGGGGAACTGTTGAATGCTTTAAGGCTACATAAATACTGGTCTACCAAAGGGCCGCAAGAAAAAGAGATTGTGCTGGATGAATATGCCGATGGCCTACACTTTCTCCTGTCGATTGCCGGGGACAAAAAAATAACCTCCTATGTCTATGAGGGGTTTTATGATAAGGAATATTTTGATGAACACATTTTGTGGCTCTTTGACCAGATGCTGACCCTGCCTTGGGGAGATTTAAAGAAAGATGATTTCCTTTTGGGGCTTGAAATGTATTTGAAGCTCGGGGACCTTCTGGGGTTCACTTGGAAGGAAATTAACGAGGCATATGTAAGGAAAAACCTTAAAAACCATGAGCGGCAGCTGGCGGGTTATTAAAATGATCGATAAAAAGACGTTTTTTCTGGTCTGTATCTTTTGTTTTCTTTGTGGCTTGATGCTTGGGTACTTTGCTTGGACTTGGACATGGATGCTGGATTTTTTTAACCTCATAACGGAAATGGTGGAAGCGGGGAATTGACCCCGCTCTTTTTTTGTGTCGTTTTATGTAACGTTAAAAGGTTTTTACATAATGTTAAATTGTGTTATCATAAAGTCACAAAAAGACAAAACGTAAACGTAAACATCACCATTGATATTGATTGGATTTTGGGGGTGTTTTTAGATGCAGCTAGAGAAAATAAAAACAGAAAAAAAGGATAAGCGGCTGAAGCTCTGGTGCGAATGTTGCGGGGAACAGTTTGACCGTTGGCTGATTGATATGGTGGAACCGGAAAATTGCGTATTTGAAATTAACGGAGTGCTGGACGATCTTGGGGAAGCGGTAGAGTTTAACTTTGCCTGTCCTGAATGTGTGACCGAGCTGGCGTTGGTTCCTGTCAAAAACGACCGGGCAAACTTATTTCGTGAGCGGAATGAAAAACTTCGAATAGCCTTAGCACCGACCTCAGTCCACTAAAAAAGGGGGCATGAAAATGGGGAAGGTTTTATCTTTGAACTTGCAAAAAGGCGGCGTGAGTAAAACAACCAGTACGGTGGCGATTGCGTATCTGTTGAGCCAGGAACACAATAAAAAGGTTCTTTGTATCGACTTTGATTCACAGGGAAACTCTACGTATATTTTAACCCAGCAATCGCCATATGATTTTCGAGGACGCTCGGTTTTGGAAGCTCTCAAAGAGGAACAATACAAAGACTTTATTGTAAATGTCGGGGAAAATTTAGATTTGTTGCCATCGAATGCGTTTCTGGCCACGCTTCCTGGCTGGCTTTATACGACTCATAGCAGCTGGGGCCGGAAACCTTGGGAAGCTCTCAGCTATCTTGTAAAAGAAGTGCAAGATGATTACGACTTGATCATTGTGGATACGCCGCCAAACCTTGGAGATTTAACGACCAATGCGTTATTTGCGAGTGATTATGCGATTATCCCGGTTGAATCGTCGATGCTGGCCTTTCAAGAAATTGACCCGCAGCTGGAATTGATTGATGAAATCACCAAACGAAATAATAACCTGAAACTTCTCGGAATCTTGGCGAATGTCATTGATAAGCGAAGAACAAAAGACAATGAGGAATTTTTCACTGCGCTGGATACCTACTATAAGGGGTTGCGCTTTGAATCGATTATTTACAGGACCGCTGACGGTTCTCGGGTTGCCAAGCAAAGTCTATTTACAGATAAAAAATACTCGAAGAAAATTTTTGAACAATACGAACCGTTTATAAAGGAGTTGCTAGAACATGTCAGGATTTAAACCACCAACACCAAAGGAAACAGGCGCGAGTGCTTACCTAGACGAACAAAATAATATGATGCCGCCTGCCAACTATCCCAAAACAAAAAAGAAAAAATGGGAAGATGATTATAAGCGCGCTACGTTCTACGTCCAAAAAGACACAATGGCCGCAGTTGAGGCGTGGGCTGGAAATGAAAAAGGGGAAAAAACCCGGATTATTAACGAAGCTCTCCAGGACTGGTTAGCCAAACAGAAAAAATAAAAATCGAATAAACGTTCTCCGAAATACCCAAAGGTGTATATACTTCTATTGTAAAAAATTTAGCAAAACGCTAAAATAAAAAACAATGGGATTTACCTTCCAGAGGCGCATAGAACGGGGAGGGAAGATGGAGAATTTTACACAAGATTTCATGATTCGTCGTTTGAGTAAAGAAGTTATAAAATTCATAAAAGAGTTGGAACAGCCGCATCGACATTCCAATCACCAAGATGTTTCCAAACACCTTGAGCGGCTTTATCGAAATGGGATTTTTTCAAAGAAGGATTATCTCTTTTGCGCCGCTCGGGTTTTATTAAATGATTTTAGCTATATGGTAGAGGAGCATCTTGGTCGCGGTTGTCAGGCCGGGTTCCTTTTTTATTGTGCCGATCGAGGCCTTTTATGTTATGGAGCGGGAGCGCATTATCCTGAAAGAATGAAATATGTCTGTATTCGCCATTATCCGGTTGTGGATGTGGTTGGGGAAATTCATTATACAGATAATGTTCTGCATGTGCCGAAAATCGAGGAATGGCATGATAACGTTTTTAAAGAGCTAATGATTGCGGATGGAGTTAAATCTTTTACCAGTTTGCGGCTTAGAATGAACGGTCAAACCTTTGGAACCTTTGAAATGTATTTCCCTGACTATGGAGCGGTCTCGGATGAAGAAGTCGCTTTTGTCAAAGATTCGATGCGGTCAATCAAAGAAAAATTATTTGCCATTCGTGCTGAAATGATTGAAGCGGTTGAACACGCTGTCGATAACCTTGGAGAAAATTATTCTTTGAATGTGCCTGTATAAATGAAAAAGCTACCTCTGATACTAGAGATAGCTTTTTTTCGGTTAGCAGATATCTACTTGGCTATTTTCGTTTTTTTCGTGGTCCTCTTTGTCTTTTAAACGTAGCTGGAGAATTTGTTTAATGATATTTAGTTCATCTTCTCTTAGTGGGATTCCATCCCAATGTAATGTTTTGCTATTAAGTATCGTTTTCATATTACTGCTATCGTTCTGTATGCCTATAATGTCATCGGATGTCGTCTCGTAGAGGTCAGCTAGTTTCTGAATAATTTGATGGGATGGTTTTCTTGTTTCCTTTTCGTAGCAGCTGATGGCTACTGGTGTTAGCTCTAAATAGTCTCCCACTTCTTTTAATGTCATTTTCTTGTTTTGTCTCAATTCTCTTAGTCGTTGGCCTAGTCCAATCCCCATATCTTCTTTCACCCTCACATAATACCTCCTGTTTTTTTAACCAGCCATTATAACGGACAAAGACCCTCTCCCCAGAATAGGTCTTTCGTCATATTTTCTGTAAAACTGTCAAACTATTAATACAAATTGTTAATTATGCCTTGCATTTTTTAACATATTGCTAATATAATTTAGTCCATAAGGGAAATTCTAGTACTACTTTTTTTTATTGTCAAATTGAATATTGTGGGAGAGTGGTCCTGTGAATTGTTGGGATTCACAGGTTCCGCTGTTTCACTGGTTGTTAATAATATTATCAGATTTTTAGCAATCTGCGTATATACTAATACCTAAAAAATGGTATATATAAACACATTTTATTGTTTTGATAAGAAAATTTAACAAATTGTTAAGTTATCTTGGGCTTGTATATCCACTTTTATGGAGGTGTAAACATCATGAAATCCACAGGAATGGTCCGAAAAGTAGATGAATTAGGTCGTATTGTCCTTCCAATTGAAATGCGTAGAACTCTTGGAATTTCGATTAAAGACCCGGTAGAATTTTTTGTCGATGGGGATAAAATTGTCATGAAAAAATACGAAGCGGATAATACGTGTATGGTCACTGGGGAAATCGACCAGAACAATATCTCTTTGTTTGATGGGAAGATTAAACTCTCAAAAGAGGGAGCAAATAAATTAATCGAGGAATTGCAAAAGAATGTACATAACTTTAAATAATGGACGATGATCCATCCTGTTCCTTCACCATGAATCGTCATTGCTCTTTGAAAATTTATGACGAATTTTCGTTTTCTCTATGGTAAAATGGTAGAGCAAACGAAAAAAACTAGCTCCCTCGCCAAAGTTTGCTAGTTTCTTTCTCTCAATTATCGAAGCTCTAAAAAAATAGAGGTTCACCCCAAGGGGGAAGTCTACCCTCAAGAGCTGATGTTTTTTATTTATGTTTCCATTATAGCGAAGCATGAAACGTGGTTCAACCAAAAAAATAAAAAAGTTGAACAGTAGAGGAAGTTTTAAATTTGGCGGAAAACAAAAAAAGGCACCTGTTAGCGCAGGTGCTGGTTCGGAGAACAATCCATATTCTTAGGAGGAACAGGAATTGCTCCTTTGGTTATGTACGTACATTATAGCATTTTATGGATTGTTTCTCCAAGTAGTAAATCTTAGGAGGAACAGGGAATGAGTAGTTTTGAAGATTTGCTCGGTAAAATTACGGAAAATATCGAGCGCAAAATTAACGATCCGCTTGAAAGCATGGTTGTGGATGAACGGAACCAGAATTTCACCATTCATCAAAATGAGGTAACAAAATCCTTAATGTTTCTAAGTCCGATAGATAGAGATGTTTATGAAATTATAACCATGTATGCCTATGGAAATAAAAATTATTCATTTCCAAGTGTGGCGACTATGGGTTTGATGATGGATAGAGATGTAAAAATTATTCGTCAATCCATATCCAATCTTGAACGGATGGGGCTTGTATTAGTTTTTCCAAGAATTGATTTTAAATCGTTGATTCATAAGAGCAATGTTTATGTTCTTCTGGATATCCCTCAATGGATAAAGGATTACGGCATTGAAGATTATGATTTCACCGAAAAGTGGAAAAAGAAAAAGAAACCGGAAAAAGAAGAATTTCGTTTAATGATGATTGAAGAAAATATGTCGGACCGGGTAAGGGAACACATCAAATCTCGGGATGAATATTTGGCAAAATATGAAGAGTTAAAGGCTGAGGCCGAACTTAAAAATCTAGAAAAGAAAAAGAAA
>CAKQBC010000002.1 GCA_934215995.1 uncultured Bacillus sp.
ACATCACCGTCCACAGATGGGACAAGTATCGGAAACGGTATGTGAAGCATTACCGCAAACCGCCGCCGTATCTCCAGAATGAGATTCAGCACATGAGGGAGTTGCTGGAGGGGTGCGAGTTTATATGAAAAACACAAAACAAGGGAGGAATAACAATGGCAATTTTTGAAGAGCCGAAAAAACAACACATTCATTTTCAAAGAAACGAAGGTAGTTACAACTGGCTAAATCCAAGTGAAGTTTCAGCTCAATATGTATTTCGTTTTCCGCATCTATCTCCAGAAGAAATGAAAGCACTGGAATTGCAACCATCTTTTCTAATCGCAATCGATAAAGACTACGGTTTCAGTCCAAAATCTTATACAGCTTTGGAACTGGCTCATGAGTTAAAAGAGATTATCGATAGCTATTGGATAAATTCAGACCAAGCTCCTATTAAAAAACTTGTTGAGTACTTAGAAAGTGTTGAAGAGGAACAAGAAGAACTTCGGAATCAATATGAAATAGATTATGCACAAGCAAAACTTAATTACTGGACTGACAGAGTGAATTATTTAACCAAATCGAACTAAAGGGTGCGAGTTTATATGAGGGGGTGATGAAAGTGAACGTTTACGACTATTACATTACACCTGATGAATATGACATAGCAAAAGAAAACGGCATTTCACCTGTTTTATTGGAACAACGAATAAGACTCTTAGCATGGCCGAAATCAAAAGCACTCACTACTCCACCGCATAAAAAGAATCCCATTAAAGATTGGGTGGAAATCGCTGAAGCTAATGGCATTTGTTACAGCACGTTAAGGTACCGTATCAACCGATTGGGATGGGATCCACAAAGGGCAGCTACACAACCATTACAAGATCGGAAGAAACAAGCTAAAAAAGCCCATGAAGCGAGTCGGAAATACCCTAAAGAAATTACAGATCTATTAGTCCACAACAACATACCATACCACACTTTTAGGCACCGAGTAAAAGCAGGATGGGATATGTATGAGGCGGCAACTAAACCCAAAATGTCCCCAAGAGAAATTGGACTGCTGACAAAAGAACAACGGAGTAAAGAATTTAAGAGGTTCTTTCCTCGCAGATCCATTAAATGAACATTTGAAGGGAGGGAGAAGAAATGTTACAGGTTGGCACTTTGGTTGAAGTAACTGAGCCATTCTTTTGGTACGAAGATGAACGCCATGAAGTAGGCGAAAGATTTGTGATTGAAGAACAACACATCGGTCATAACTTTGAAAAGTTTGTGAAACCAGTTGCTAAATAAAAAAGAAAGGACTCACACCATGACCATACAAAAGACAGCATTGATTCTACACATCGTAGCAATCGTGACACTCATCACCATGATTACCATTGCACTCATAAACAAATGAACAAACAAACCCACTAAAAGGAGAAATGGAAAATGAAAATCCAAAACATTATTAAAAGATTTGTAGACAAGGTTCAAGCGTTCAACGTAGCACAGCAAGCTGGAATGGCTCGTGAATTTGCAGAGTTGAAGAAAGGAACACGGTTAAAGCCTTCTCGCAGTACAAAGCAACCTTACCAACCAGGCGGAATCGGACTTTCACAAGTTTCAACAGCAATCAAAAAAGACCATGGCAAGGTTCTTAGCAGAAGAGAGCGCAAGCTGACAGCAAAACAAAACGGAACTGCTTTCGCCACTTATTACAACCATTAAAGGAGGTGAGGAAAGATGGTAAAATTCATGACTGCTGCAGAAGCTTATGAACTAACACTTAGAAGTAAACACAGCTATGAGAAAGCAATCTTGGAAGGTGAAAGGTTTAAAAGTATTGCTAAGAATATTGAGCAATCTGCTGAAAAAGGAAAGAACAACTTTCGAGTAAATAGTTTCCATTCAGACGACTTAAAGGAATTTGAATTTATTAAAACCACCTTAGAAAATGCCGGTTATAAAGTTGAACTAAAACAGAATTTACCGATCGCTTCCAATACAGCAACCTATTCTTTAACCATCGTGTGGTGATGAAAATTGCCAAGATATCACTTCGTAAACCCAAGACCAAATAGAAGAGGTGAGAAGAACGACATTTCATGGTGGCGATTTAAACCAGAGCAAGCAGTCTCACATGAAGAATATAAATTGTATACCGAAGATTACGAAGCATGGAAGGAGAAGTATGGGAAAAAAATTCCGAATGTCTGGCCATATGTACCAAAAAACAAATAAGGGAGGTGAGGAAGTTGATAGGTCATCTGTGGATGGTAACAGGGGAGGACAATCGGAAGTGGTTCGTAGTGACGAAGGAGTTTAACAAAGGCGCTGCCGACCATGTTTTCAGAAGAATGTTGGGTTGGAAACCAACAGTATTAGAAATCGAATATGTCATGCGTCTCGATGCAGTACAAGACTAAAAAAGACACCTCTGGGAAAGGTGTCCAAAAAATCTCTATCACTAACACTATAACATGAACGGAGGAAAAATATACATGCAAATTAAGGATAAGGAGGGCGAAAAGTGAAGCTCACCAATGCTGCAGAAATCAAATTCGATTCAGCGACTTACCTTATTTACAGTCTGCCGGGAATGGGAAAGACCTCCACGATCAATTATCTGGAAGGAAAAACACTGTATATCCCGATAGACAAAACACAATACCCGTTAAAAGGCAATCCAAACATCGACATCGTGGAATTCGATACACACAACGCTTGGCAGTCCTGGAATCAGTTAATGAAGGATTTGGCGAAAGAGGATCTATCGAAGTACGACAACCTGGTATTCGACAATGTTTCTGAACTGACACGTTCAATGCTTGGAAATTTAGGTCGGGACGGAAAGAACAATCGAGTTCCTTCTCAGGCGAACTATCAACAGATTGATTTCTTCATCATCGACAGTGTTCGGTTCATTCAAAGCTTAGGCAAACGAGTGGTATTTACGGCATGGGAATTAACGGACAAATGGGATTTACCAAGTGGACAGCAAGTCAACCGATCCTATCCGGATGTTCGGGATAAAATCCGTAACAATTTTATGGGATTGTGTTCGGTAGTCGGAAAACTGGTCATCAATCCAGAAACGCAAAAACGGGGATTCATCTTAGCGCCGAACGACTTCCTCTTTGCAAAGAATCAATTGGACAATCGGAAAGCATGCGCGCAAGAAGATATCTTCAAAGTTGGTGATGTGAAGGATGACGTTCACTCTACATGATTACCAACGAACGTTGGTCAACCGTGCAAGACAAGCGTACATCGATGGTTATAAGGCTCCTTGTGTGGTTGCTCCCTGTGGCGCTGGAAAATCTGTCGTTATTTCTGAAATCGCAAGGATGACAACGGAAAAAGGAAATCGGGTTTTGTTCTTAGTCCACCGGAAAGAGCTGGTGGATCAGATTCAAAATACATTCCGATTAAATGAAGTGAATCTCGACTTAGTGCAGTTCGGAATGGTCCAGACGATTGTAAAACGTTTGGAGAAAACGGATAAACCTGCACTCATCATCACGGATGAAAACCATCACAGCATGGCAGCTTCTTACCGGAAAATCTACGACTATTTTGACGATGTGTTAAGGCTTGGATTTACTGCAACGCCTGTCCGGTTGAACGGTAGTGGCTTGGGTGATGTGAACGATCTTCTCATTGAAGAAGTCGATGCCGAATGGTTAATCGAAAACGGTTTTCTATCACCTTATAAATACTATGCTCCTAAACTGATAGATACATCCGTTTTAAAACTAAATAATTTGAAGGAATTCACCAACTCATCCATCCAGAAAGCAATGGAGAGCAAGACGATTTATGGCGATGTGATTAAGCATTACCGGGAACTGGCTGACGGTGAACAGGCAATCGCCTACTGCCACAGTATCGATTCAAGTATGGCAGTCAAACAGGAATTCCTTTCAAACGGAATCGTGGCAGAACACATCGATGCCAAAACACCGAAAGCAGAACGGGATGACATTATTGACCGTTTCCGAAAACGTGAAATTCAGATTCTCACGAACGTGGATCTCATCGGTGAAGGATTCGATGTTCCTGATTGCTCAACGGTCATCATGCTCCGGCCGACAAAATCACTTTCTCTCTACATTCAACAAAGTATGAGGGGCATGCGATACCGTCCAGGAAAGACCAGTATCATCATTGATCATGTGGATAATGTGAGGCGACACGGTTTACCGGACATGAAGCGTGAATGGAGTTTGGAGGGTAAGAAATCCGAAGCCAGTACGGCAGAGATTAAAGTGAAGCAATGTCTTCAATGCTATGCAGCGTACTCATCGGATGAAGTAGCGTGTCCCTACTGCGGTTATGTGACGGAAGTGAAACAAATCAAGGATTACGAAGTGGACAAGCAAGCGACATTGGAAGAAGTGAATAAAGAAGACTTGGTTCTCACCCTCGATTTCAGGGAGCCAGAGGATTGCAAGAGCATGAAAGAACTATACGATCTGGCGAAGCATCGAGGCTATAAAAATGGTTGGGCTTATTTCCAGGGCAAACGCCTTGGACTCATTTAAAACAAAAAAAGAAATGGAGAGAAGATAAATGTCAGGATTTAGCTTAGATTTCAACGATACTTTTGAAGGTTCCCAAATTGCTGATGGTACTTATGAAGTTGTCATCAATGGTGTAAAGGAGGATGCAACAAGAGGCGGTGCAGAATACATCGAATTTGATTTGATCATCCGGAACGATGTGAACCAAAAACACAAGAACCAACACATCTTCCACAAAGTGTGGAAGTCGAAAGACACTGGAAAGTACAACATGAAAACCTTCAACACGATCGGTAAAGCGGTCCAATTGCAAAACGGTAAAACGTACAAATCACTCCAGGAGTTGTTGGATGACTATGTTCGCAAAACCGCAATCGTCAACGTGAAGAACGAAACCTCCGAATACAACGGCAATACGTATGAAAATTTGAACGTGAAATATTGGGCACAAACAAAGTTCCCAAATCTGCAGCATGAATTCAAAAGCAAAGATAAAGACAACATGACGGTTTCGGAAATGCAATCAGCCGGCATCCAAGTCAAAGAGGACGATCTTCCGTTTTAAGGAGTGAATTTGATGTACGAAGCAATACCGGAAGAACTTAAAGAACTGCGCCAGTGGTGTTGCTTCAAACTTCAACCACGTGGCGACAAAATGACGAAAATCCCGATTGATGCGAATACCGGTCAATTGGGAAAGTCAAACGATGAAAGCACATGGGCGGACTTCGATACCGCCCTCAGTGCCATCGAAAAATACAACCTCGACGGTTTAGGTTTCTACTTTAAGGCTCCATTCTTTGGGATAGATATAGACAACGTAAAAGAAGAAATCGAACGGTACAAAAATGACGATCATGAGGACAACATCGTTTCAGAATTCATTGAACTGATGTGCAGCTATGCGGAATACTCGGTCAGTGGAAATGGGATTCACATCATCGCAAAAGGCGAACTTCCCAAGGGCGGCAGACGAAAAGGAAATGTCGAGATGTATGACAGTGGCCGATTCTTCGTCATGACAGGCAAGAAAGCCAGTTCCTACAGTCACATTGCTGATGATAGTGATTACGGCAAAGTGAAATACCTTCATAACAAGTACATTGCCAACAACGAAGTATCTGCACCACTTCCACAACGAAAACAACCGGGTGTGGTCCTTCCGGAAGATGAAATCATTCGGATTGCGTACAACAGCCGAAACGGAATGCGCTTTAAGCTCTTCATGGAGGGAGGCTGGGAACAGTTCTACACTTCCCAGTCCGAAGCAGATATGGCATTCGCCAACGACTTGGCTTTTTGGACAAATCGGGACTTTCAAAAGATGGACAACATCTTCAGAAAATCCTCACTCTACCGCGATAAATGGGATGGCAAGCGTAACGGCAGTACGTACGGAGTGGACACTCTGAACAAAGCAATTGCCGATTGCACGAATGTGTTCAGTCCAAGAGAGAGAGATGAAGAATTCAACCTCTATATTTTGGAGGAAAGCACATCTCAAGTCGAACGGAAATTCTACAGCTATGACGATACGGGAAACGCTCAACGATTTAAAGACCATTTCGGTGAAGTGGTCCGTTACAGCTATATCCGGAAGAATTGGTACTTCTATAACGGCAAGATATGGGTGATTGATCAGGAAGGAAAGGTTAAAACCCTCGCTGATCAAGTGATTGAAAAGATGAAGGAAGAACAGGTGTATGTTCCTCCAGGTGAAGATCCGTTGGAAATGATAAAGGCACAGCAAAAACACATCAAGAATTCTCGCTCCAGTCGTGGGAAAGCGAACATGATCAAGGAAAGTGAACATTTGCTTCCCATACAGCCGAGCGCATTCGACAGCGATAAACATCTATTCAATGTGCAAAACGGGTTCCTTGATTTAAAGAAGGGAACTTTGCAAGAACATTCAAGAGAAAAGTATTTCACGAAAATATCGAATGTTGAATATACCGACAAAGCCGACTGTCCTCTGTGGATGGAATTCTTGGAGACGATTTTCAATGGCGATAAATCATTAATCGAATATCTCCAAAGAGCTGTCGGATACTCGCTTTCCGGTTCCACTGAAGAACAGATGATGTTCATTCTTTATGGAAATGGACGTAACGGAAAATCGGTATTCTTGGATATTATTTCAGAATTATTTGGAAATTACTCAGCCAATATTCAGCCACAAACTATTATGGTGAAACAGCAATCGAACAGTGCGAATCCGGATATAGCGAAATTAGCCGGTGCAAGGTTGGTCACTACCACAGAGCCGAATGAGGGAGTCCGATTGGATGAAGGGCTCGTGAAACAGCTCACAGGGGGAGACAAAGTAACGGCCCGTTTCCTCTATGAGGATGAGTTCGAATTCATTCCACAATTCAAACTGTGGATGGCCACAAACCATAAACCGATCATCCGAGGTACAGACGATGGGATTTGGCGAAGGATGGCCATCGTGCCATTCACAGTCCAGATACCTGAACATAAAGTCGACAAACGCCTCACTCACAAACTTCGGAGAGAGCTAAACGCGATACTTCACTGGGCGGTTGAAGGCTATCTCAAATGGAGTAAATACGGCCTTATCGAGCCTCAATGCATCAAGGACCAACGGCAAGAGTACCGGGGAGAGATGGACGTTGTGGAAGCATTCATCGAAGAGTGCTGCTTCACGGACGGAAAGGCGAAAGTCCAAGCCAAAAAGCTCTACCAGATCTACAAGGATTGGGCGAACGAAAATTCACAGTACATGATGTCCAGCACCAAATTCGGGAGAGAGATGGGCAAGAAATTCAACAAATTGAAAACTGATGGATTGATTTACTATGCCGGAATCGGTTTGAAAGAGGAATTCGAGAAAACCATCTTCCGCATGAATTACTAATCAGGGAGGGTTGAGGGAGAGTTTAGGGATAGTTTGCCTGAAAACCCTCCCTGACCTCAAACCCTTGCTATATCTATATTTATACTATTCTTTATATCTCTTTAGGGATAGTAGGGATAGTTATATAGAAAAGTAGTAGAAATAAAAATAAAAATTAAATATATATAAAGGTTTTGGAAAAACGGCTTAAACCCTCCAAACCCTCCCTGAAATGAAAATTGGATGTGAAAACATGAAAGAAATCGATGTGCAGAATTCCATCCGGTTGGCGCTTAGTCCGTATGCTGTTGTTTTCCGTTCAAATGTCGGAATCTTCAAAACGCAGGATGGGCGAACCGTTTCCACCGGATTGCCGAAAGGGTTTAGTGATCTATTCGGCTTCCGGAAATCGGATGGACGGATATTCTTTATCGAAGTGAAAAACGAAAAGGGTCGTCTTCGAAAGGACCAGGAACACTTCTTGGAAACCATGAGAGGTTTCGGGGCCATTGCCGGAGTTGCGAGAAGTCCTGAAGAGGCGATTGAACTTATTAAAGGCGGTGTCGTATGAAAACTGGCGTTACTCCGAAAATACGGAAAATCATAAAGGCGAGCACTCGATCTGATTTGATGAAGTTTGTAGAGAATTCCAAGAAACAAAAATGGTATCCGATCAGTGATGTTAAGGAATTTGATGGACGATATGAAGTTTTGGTTGAACGTGAGGACTGGAGGGAGAGAGTTGACTGAAACGAATGCAGAAAAGTTAGAGAGAATTAAATCTGACTGGTTCATGGAAGATTGCATAGGTAATGAAGATGTGGATTGGCTCATTAAACGTGCTGAACGTGCGAATGATTTATTTGCGGAAATTCAATCCCATGCTCCGCAAGGTCGAAATTATACAAATCAGCAAGTAGTTGAATTGAAATTGGAAAACGCTCAATTGCGTGAAGGGTTAGAGGAAATAAAAGCTTATGTTCGAGGATGCTATAGAAATAAAGAAATTCCAATGATTTGGAGAATAGTTGACAAAGCGAATGAAGCACTCGGAAAGGATGAACCGAATGAGATTCTCCGAGATTAATAGCATGACCGACGAACGCATTGAAAAGCTGGGCAGATACTTTGAACATCATCGGGTACACCAACGCACGGGCATGACGTTTGAACGCTTTCTGACACTGAATAAGGAAAATCGATGGGATGGGAAGGTGTACTTGGGATGAGGGAGATTAAATTTAGATATTGGGATAAAGAAGATAATTCTTTAAACGATTTTGATGGTATGCCGATGTTTGTATCAGATTTGGAAGATATCACTTCGGGGGAAGAGGACGAGCGTTTTCTGATATCCCAATACACTGGCCTCAAAGACAAGAATGGTGTGGAGATTTATGAGGGGGATATAATTGACGACAAAAGCGGATGGAAAGGGAAAGTTTTCTTTAAAAACGGCAGTTTTAGAGTCACTTCTTCCTTCAAAGGCATCAATGAAGAGGAATATTACGATGTGCTGGATTTAGATTTAGTGAGTGCCAATGACATCGTAGTAATCGGAAACATCTACGAACATCCACACCTGTTAGGCGGTGAATCCAGTGGAACCTAAAATGCACAAAGTCATCAACCTTCTTTGTGTACTTGGCATCATCATCTCCGTTTCTAACATTCCAGTTGTCATCGAATATTGGTGGAGCGTACTTCTGCAATCGATAATGGCAGTATCAGCATTCTGTGTCCTATGGCTGAACGTATTGATGATGGAAGGCAGAAGGCAATGAACCTTGTACCTACATTCACGAAAGTTGTAAATAGCCGTATCAGTAACTACGTCAAAAACTGCAAGTGTACACCGAGATGTAAAGAATTTTATCGAGTAGACGGATTCGATGTGTATTGCAAAGGCGGTCTAAGAGAGCTTGTAGACAATGCTCTCACCGCCTTAACCGGTAGACCGTTTCCAATCAAGAAGAACAGCCGATCATGGTCAGCTTTACAAATTGAAACGTTGATTGCCTGGGGCCAGAACAGCGGCATTCGGTACGGTGATTATCAGCGTATGGGAGAGTTGTTGGGGAAGTCACCAAAGAGCATCAGCCAAATGATCTACAAGCTGGAAAGGCAAGGCAGAATGAAGCCGGAGTGGCGTAGTTGACCATTTATGCGTAATATGGACAATTTTGATTCTCATACCTTTTGGTAAGGAGAGTGAATGAAGTGGGCAAACAAATTTATCTAACTGACAAAGAAATTGAATGGTTAAAAGATAAGTTAGGCTCTTTAAGTGAAATGGAAGTGTACTGGAATGGTGGCGAAGAAAAAGAAACGTTAGACAAAATTTATGACAAAGTATCGAAGGAGTAATGAACAGTACGACCATTATGTAACAGCAAAGGAGGGATTGCAGTGGATCCAGTGAAAACAATCAATCAGATTTTAGGTATCAAAGAATCATACCAGGCTCCTTCCCGGCTTATGGACATCCTCTATGACCGCGAACGCAGGGAAGACGTATTCATGCAATTCCTCGAAGCTTTCAACTATGACGTTTCTTATGATTGGTTCCATGAATACTTCCAGAACGAACACGCCGATCGGAAAGAGAAGAAACAGGATTTTACACCAAACAGCGTGTCGGATGTTCTCAATCGGTTAGTCGGAAGCAAACCCGATTCCAGGACTTATGATGTTGCAGCTGGAACTGGAGGCATCACCATCCGCAAATGGGAGTTTGACCGGATGCAGCATTCACCATTCGATTACCGGCCATCGCTGTACTTCTACTGGTGTGAGGAACTATCTGAAAGGGCCTTTCCATTCCTTCTCTTCAATCTTTTAATCAGAGGAATGAACGCGGTAGCCATCCGGTGCGATGTACTTTCGAGACAAAGTGAAGGTGCCTTTTTCATCCAGAACGACAAGGACGATCATTTAGGCTTCTCGTCTCTTAATCTCTTGCCATATAACGAGTTTGTGGAAAGGGAATTGAAGGTTCATTTCACAAGCCATCGATACAAACCCATAAAGGAAACACTATCTTGGCCTAAGCACTTAGTCAGTGAACCAATGAATGCAAAAGAAACGGAGCAATTGAGTCTGTTTTAAGAAGGAGGAATCAACGTGACTCAAATCAAAGAAAAACAAGAATCGGCTCTCGATAACTGCTTACTGCAGTTACGGGATGAAATGAATAAATTGAATTCCATCCGATACATCGCTCATTCTAATCTGCCGGATCATGAGAAAGTATTCCAGATTAAGGAGGTTTTGAAATAGTGTTCAATACCATAAAAGATGGAATTATCAAGCATATCGAAAACAAACTGAACAAACAAAACGCCAAAGGTTTGAAAGAATACGGCCAGACATTGGACCACTGCGATCCGAACGCTTACGACTGGAACGACATGGCAAACGACGAGCTTGTGGATGCCTGCCAGTATTTCATCAAAGAGAATCGAAGATTGAAAGCGATCATTCGCGGACTTGAACTGGAAAAGGAGTTAAACAGTTATGGCAACGGCTAACGCAACGATCAAAGAAACGGAAGTTAATCCAACAGAGCGCCTATTCCAGGAATATCGTTCAACGGATTCGCTGGAACGGAAATCAGAAATTGAGAATGACATCATTGCAAGCAACATGACTTTTATCTGGTATATGGTCCATACGTTCAACAACATTCGAATTCCAAAGGATATCCTTTATTCTGCCGCTTTGTTCGGCATGATGAAAGCCATCCGAAAATTCAAGCCGGATAAAGGAGTCAAATTCAATTCATTCGCAGGAACCTGTATGGCAAATGAAATGAGAAGGGAAATCATTTTAAGCGATCGGACTAAACGTATAAAACAAGTCAGTATCGACACACCCTTAACACTCAAAAACGATAATCTTACGATTCTGGACTGCATTGAAGATGATACGGTCGATGTGGAAGAGGAAGTCAATGGCCGGACGACGCGGGAGTTCTTATTAAGAGAAGCCCGGAAAGTATTAACCAAAAAACAGTATATGGTCTTTGAAATCAGGTTATCTCCTCATTCGCCAACGCAAAAAGAAATCGGTCAGACGTTAGGAATCACGGGTGCAGCCATATCCACTCTTGAGAGTGCCGCCATCCGAAGAATGAAGAAACATTTGAAAGAGGTCATAAACGTATGAAACTTAATGAATATCAGCACATGGCAGCACGAACAGCAAATCCTGAAAATGAAGAATTGTTGAATTATGGGTTAGGACTTGGTGGTGAATCAGGTGAAGTTCTGGATATCATCAAAAAAGTTCGTTTTCATGGACATGCCTTGGATATCGATCATATTCAAGGTGAACTGGGTGACATTCTGTGGTATGTCTCGAACATCGCCAAGTATTTCGGCCTATCGTTGGAAGATGTCGCCACTTACAACATCGAGAAATTGAAAAGGCGATATCCAGACGGATTCAGTAGCAAGGACAGCATCAGGAGAGTCGATACTCGTGGATGAACAGCTACTCGATGCAAGAGAAGGGGTGAACCGATGTTTGATTCATACAGGTATTACTTGGATTTGATTTCTGAAATCGACATACTGGAATTCCAGATTGAGTCAGCCATTCACGAACGTGAAAGTTGGCACTTCAGCACAGGTAAGTTGGGGAAGCGTTACAATCTTGATGTATCCACCAAGAAGATGGATGAATTGGCTGAACGAATCGAATGGCTGACAGAACGAATCGAACATAAGAAGGGCATCCGGGACAAGATTGAAGAAAAGCTCAACTCCTTCAAAGGATTGGAATACAAAGTCGCTTATATGCGAATTGTGGAAGGGAAGAAGATTGAAAAGATTGCAGAGGAATTGAATTACTCAGAGGACTGGATCAAGAAGGTCTCTGCCAAGATAACAAGGCACTTGGAAGGCACTGACTTGTTGAAATCCATGAGTTAAATTAATAGTGTGAGACAAATCTCATAGAATAATTTCCCCCTTGTTTAAGGAAGCATTCGTCTTTCGGGTGCTTCTTTTTTATACCTTCATTACCTTTCGTAAGTAGCTTACTCATTCCTTACTGCGAGTAGGATTTAAAGGCTTGCATATCATGGTAATGGAAAGTTAAAAAGTTTGGGGGCATGGAAAAACTACTGCAGCAAGCACCTATCGGGGATGACCTGCCGAAACTCAGGGGGTCATGATCCAGATGATTTGCATACTGAATGAATAATTAAATCCATTCGAATTCAGAGTTTATGCAAGAATTTAAGAGTGCTTAAGCTTATAAACCGCACGAAATCAACAATGTATAAAATAATGCATAGTTAATATTCATGAAGTTCATTAAACTCAGTCGTACCAATGTGTACAGAATTATTAAGGTTACATAATCAAAGTTAGCGGAAGTAAATTCAGCATAATTATTCATGAGTATCCAGTGAAGTATAAATTCTTGTGCATATTTAACAGGTAGATCGGCGGGAAAAACGGGGCAGAAACACTGACCCCCAACCACCTATACGCCAGACACTACAACAACTGTATCAAAATTACGCAATAATTTTTTGAACTCGGGGTGTTAGCCTAAAAGATATCCGACTTTCAATAGTGAATGGGGAGATTAATGTGAAAACCATTAATGAGTGGGTAGACTTTAATGTTTTAATGGGATACGAAACTAAAAGATTCACAAAAGAGGATTTCGAAAGAATTGTTAATGATAAATTCATTGCCGTCAAAGTCAATCAACAAAATAAACCACAGTTGATTTGGACTGATAATTATGTTTGCTCGATTAAGTTTGAAGCATTTGAAGATGATAGTCCAGTGATGGTTTTTCCGAGAAATCCAAAGTAAAGCATCTCATAAGGGGTGCTTTTTTAATTATACAAAGCGAGGTGAGAGCATATGGCATACGTCAATGGAGAATGGCTGGAACGTGATGCACGGCAGAAACGAATCAATCTGATTGCATCCCGTCTAAAAAAACTGGCCGAACTCGTCAAACAGCATAAGGCATCCGATTACCACATCGATATGATGATGGCGGATAAGGAAGAGCTGAAACGGCTAAGACGGATTCACCGTGCAGAACTCGACATTGCGTATTTCACTTATACTTACCTCTCGGATAAGGAAAACCCGGAAAACGACGATAACATTATTCGTAATTCACCGGATGGCATGCCGCATGATCCAATTGAGTTGATTGCGCCGATACATCGTGAGTTCTTCGACTTATGCGACTATGTGAATGAAGTGGATCGTTCAGCACGATTGGCGATTGCCGCAGCACGTGGACATAACAAATCAGGTACATTCTCGAACGCCTTTCCATTACATCAACTGGTGTTTCGGAAACGACGATATATCTTATCCATCACAGAAACGGACTCACTCTCCAAGAAGTTGATCGGATGGGTCAACAAACAATTGAAATTTAATGCGATGATCCGGGAGGACTTCGGAGAGTTGCTCAATGAAAAGCAGAGCATGAATGAAAAAGACAATGAGGAGGTCTTCATTACGCACACAGGTGCGCTGATGGAGGCCTCTTCTTCTGGAAAGCGCCTGCGGGGTTCCCGTCATGGTGCATTGCGTCCGGATTTGGTCATTGTTGATGATGCGTCATCTCAACACAATGAGAACACGAAGGAAGCAAGGGAAAAGATGCTTCACTGGTTCAATACGGAAGTCGTGCCACTCGGAGCGAAGGGTACGGCCATCGTCCTGGTCGGTACGATGGTATCGGCAACAGGTCTACTGAACCACGTGTTGAAGCGGAAGGACTTCCGGGCATCGTTCCACGGAGCGGTCATCAGTGAACCGGACTTCCCGGAGCTATGGGAGCGGTACAACGAGATTTATGCTAAGTCCGAGGATATGACAGAGCCGGATGCCTTCTATGAGGCGAACAAAGAGAAGATGGAACAAGGTGTCATCGTCGCTTGGCCATGGCGCTGGAGTTACCGGGCACTCATGCATGAGAAAGTGAACATGGGCACGCGGGCGTACAACTCGGAGTACCGGAACTTGGCATTCAGTGAAGATGAACAGTTCTTCTTCCCTGAACGGTACGGTTACTACAATTATTATCACGAAAACGGCGTCCAGTACGTCGTATATGAGAATTTGAAAATCCCACTCCATGATCTGACGATCAGCGGGGCGTGGGACATTGCACAAGGAAAGAATGCCCGCAGCTGTTACAATGCAGTGCTGACAGTCGGGAAGCATGAGCCGACCGGCTACATGTTCATTCTGGATGAATATGCGTCCAAGGAGCCGGCACACGTGTACATCGACATCATCCTGCGGAAAATCGCACAGTTTAAACATCATGTGTTCTCAGTCGAGACGATCAACGCGCAACATGAGTTTTACCGTCAGCTTCAGGAGGCAGTGAGGGCGAAGGGACTGGCGAGAACAAGAATTAATGACATCAAGAGCCACAAATCGAACAAGGAACAGCGCATGGAGTCATTGGAGCCGTTATTCCACAACAAAACGTTGATTCTGAACGAGCGGCACCGGATTCTGATTGACCAGCTCTCTCAGTATCCGTTTGGCGATTACGTCGATTCCATCGATGCGCTGCAATTGGCAGTAGAGAATGTGTTCCGTCAGAAAGTACGACTGATGGAAAAACCGGTATGGATTTAATGAGGGGAGGTGTAGAGGAATGCGAAGCGATTACAGAAAGCGACTCGAGGCAAAGTTGGGACCACGGAAGGTGAAGGCAGCCCTCATGCTGGTGGAAATGGAGCTTGTCAAAGAGGGATACGGTGACGATGGCGAAAATGTGCCGAAAAAGTATGAAGACATTGCCGCTGAAATCGGCGTCACGCCTAAAAGTCTTTGGCAATGGCGTACGCAGGACAAAAACTTCATCAATTACAAAAACGGGATTGCGGATGACTTCCTGGAGGAGAAACGGACACAGGTCTATAACCGGTTAATGTCCCTGATCAATACTTCCCAACCATCCGTCAAGGCCATTGATCTGTACTTCAAGCGTTTCGGCTTGCTCAGCGAAAGACAGGTCAATGTCGAGGTATCGGCTGATGGCAAATCAAATGAAGATATCGACCGTTCCCTAAAAGAAATCGATGAAATCCTGAATGAAGAGGAAATTTATGAAGATGTTGATGTGGATATCGAGCAAGACATCGATGAAGCGTTAGAGGAGGAGGAAAAATGAGTCTGATTAAAGTAGGCGGGCAGTTTCCTCCTGCCGATCATATTGAACGGATTGCAAAGTACCGGAAGATGAAAGCGTACTTTGACGGCAAACATCAGGAAGTGTACGACCGGGCAACACAAATACTGACGAATCCGAAGCAGATCGAGCAACTGGATCTGTTGTATATCGCAATTAACCTTCCATACATCCTGTGCTTGAAACCGGCAGACCTATTGATTGGTGACCGGCCGACATATGACTCTGGAAAGCCCGATGATTCAGCCGAACAGAAGGCACTAAACAGCTATGTGGAAGAAAACGACTTGAATACTCTCATTTATGAGAGCGCGACGGCAAATGGTTATCGGGGCGACTCGTTCCTGAAAGTCCGTTATGGAAAGCGGAACGATTACTCGGAATTGAATAATTACGGATTAAGAGAGCCAGTTGGTTTGAAGTCCGAACCGATTATCGAGCATGTGAAAGCGGATTTGGTCTATCCGGAAGTTTCGGACGGAAATGTGAAGAAGTTCAAAGCCATCAACATCTGCCAACTTGAATGGGTGGACGTTGGGAAGAGGGAAATCCCTTATTTGAATGTCGAAAAGCACATTCCGGGTTACATCATCTATGAGCGATTCCGTTTGGGCGAAATTCCGGAAACAGGTGTGAATTCAGAATACGGACTGCCGATCACCTACTACAAGATTGAGGAGAAGATTGGCGAGTCGAAAATTGAAGCAACCCGTGTTCCTCACATGTTGGTATTCCACGTGCCCTATTCGTCAGTTGATGAAGATTGGCAGGGGCAAGGATTCATCGAGAAGGTAGTCCACGCTCTACAAACATTGGAAGATCGTTTGCAACAGTTGGACTATATTTTACTAAAACACAGTGACCCCACTCTCTACGGTCCGGAAATTGAGGGAATGAACCAAACTGTTCAGTTTGGCGGGAAATACATTCCATTGCGAAGAGAGGATGCGACTCCGGGAGCCATCACTTGGGATGGTCAACTTGATTCGGTGTTCAAGGAAATCGAGTTCCTGGTCTCTTATATCTTCCAAATGTCCGAAACACCTCAATGGCTGTTTGGTACGACGATGACTGCCGGAGGAAACGCGGGAGGTACCGGGACAAGCCATACGGATGCGACTTCCATCAAAGCGCGGTTCATGCCGATTCTGTCGAAGGTGAAACGGATCCGGAACAACTATGACAAAACCATCCGGGACATTTTGTGGACGTGCTATTTACTCGACAAGAAGCATGGCAGTTACACAGGGGCAGATGAGTATCCGAAAATCCACTGGAAAGACGGCATTCCGAAAAATGAATTGGAAGAAGCTCAGATTATGGCACTACGTACTGGAGATAAACCGACGCTTGATCAGAAGAGTGCGATTAAGCGGATTGATGAAGTGGATGACATGAAAGCGGATGAGATTATTAATCGCATTGGTGAGGATGTCAAACGGGTTCAGCCGGTTGGTCCGGAAGTATTTAATTTGGGAGAGTGAGTAAGTGATTCCTGAGAAAATTATTGTCGCTGGTATCGAATACGAAGTTGAAGAGGTTGAGATGGTCATTGTTAATGACAATATCAATTATGCAGGTTCGTGTAGCGAGGCGAATTCTGAAATTAAACTGCTAAAAAGTTTAAGTAAAACAAAGAAGGAACAAACGCTTGTTCATGAGATATTACACGCTTGTTTTTACGAGGCTGGATTTGACGAACATGATGAGGATGTAATTAACAGAGTTTCTAATGTTTTATATCAAGTGTTAAAAGATAATGATTTTTCTTTTATGAAAAAGACCATCTAAGGCGGTGAGGATCATGGATTATCAAGAAGCAGTCGAAGTAATTAAGAGTAATTATCCACCTGAAAATTATACGTTACTAAGAGAGGCACTTGATTTGGCTATTGAAGTACTTTCAGAACAAGCCGAAAGGAAGTGATCCAACATCTCGGAGCTATCCGTCAAATAGCGAATTGAGGTGATGTACTATGGCAGATCGCGAAGTCCCCAAACCCACCTATGAGGAGGATGTTCGGGAACTGGTTAACCAATACAAGCAGGCATTGAAAGCAATTGAAGCCCAAATGATGGACCTCTTCCTCTCAGACTTTGACCGTGCCCAACTTGTGGTAGCTGAGAAAAATATTCAACTCATCATCGAGCGATTGGAAAGTGGGGTGACTGCATGGACTGAAGTCGCCATGACAAAAGCCGTGACAGAAGGAATCGCTGCCACTCTCTATAGTCTGTATTTAGTGAAAACGATGGAAGAAGCCTATAAGATTGTGAGATTTTCAGAGTTGAATGATGCATTGGTGAGGGCTGCCATTTCCGATACACAGACCGACCTGTTGAACATCTCTCAAAACGTGTCCAGGAAGGTCCGTAGTGCGATTCAAAGAGGAACGGTACAAACACTCAGGAGCAATCTTACACAGGGTATAAACGGCACACAAACGATGAAATCAGACCTCTTGAAAGCATGGCGCAAGGAATTGGGCAATGCACTTGATACAGGGTTGATTGATTCCATTGGTCGTGTCTGGAAACCGGAAGTTTATGCGGGTACCGTGGCGACCAGTAAAATGATGCATGCCCACATTGAGGCAACCACGAACGAAGCATTAGAGAATGGTGCTCAATACGGTATCATCAGCAGGCATAATGCTGTGGATGCCTGTCGGTACCATGAAGGACGGATTGTGAAACTGGACCCGAATGCACCGGGTGATTATCCCACAGTAGATGAATTGCGGGATAGCGGTCAGATCTTCCATCCACGATGCCGTCATGTAATAACGCCCATCACGAATTTGGACATTTTATCTTCTGTTCACCGTGGATTTGCCGATAGCCAGGAACAACTCGGCAAACGGGCAATGGCTACAGGCAAGCGGAATCCACAATTATAGATTTTTCCCGTCATGTTAGCAATTGTGGACGTTAACTATCAAAGCGGTTCGTGGACGTAACCACGTAAAAAATCGTAGACCATTGGAGGTAACAAAATGAATAGAGCATTTTTGGAAGGTTTAGGCCTTGAAAAAGATACCATCGAAAAAATCATGAAAGAGCATGGTCAATCTGTGGAGTCTCAAAAGGCCAAAGTAACAGAATTAACCGACGAAATTACTTCGTTAAAAGGAGTGATCTCCGAGAAAGAACGAAAAATTAAAGATTACGAGGAAAAGGATTTGACTGAGTTAGACAAAGTGAAAAAGCTATTGGAAGACAAGGAAAAGTCCTTAGCAACTCTTAAAGATGAATTTCAAAGTCTGAAAGTCAATGCAGAGAAAGAAAAGATTAAGTTCGCTTTCAAATCTGCAGCTGAAAAGGCAGGCATTGCCTATGTGGACGATGCCATGCGCCTGACGGATTTGGATTCTTTGAAGCTCAGTGAAGATGGTTCGGTTGAAGGGTTAGAACAGCTGGTCACTAAACTTGCTGAAGAGAAACCTTTTCTGCTTTCCAGCAATCCACAATTAGGCAACCCATCCAATCCAGGGGGGAATGGGGAACGATTGATCACAAGAGACCAGTTCCTCAAGATGAATTATAGGGAACGAACAGCGTTGTATGAAAAAAATCCAGAGTTGTATAAACAACTAAATTCAAACACTTAGGAGATGAATATAAATGCCACAAACTAAATTAGCAAATATGATTAACCCGGAAGTAATGAAGGATATGATCTCTGCTGAATTGCCGAACGCAATTCGCTTTGCACCATTAGCACGACTTGATGACACGTTGGTAGGTCAAGCAGGTGACACGGTTACCGTTCCACGATTCGAGTACATCGGAGATGCTGAGGACGTTGCTGAGGGTGTGGCAATGGGTACAACAGTCCTGACTACTTCCACGCAACAAGCGACTGTCAAAAAGGCAGGTAAAGCCGTTGAACTTACGGATGAATCTGTATTGTCCGGTTATGGTGATCCAATCGGGGAAGCTCAACGACAACTAAAAATGTCCATTGCCAATAAAATTGATAACGATGTATTAGCAGCACTTTCCACAACAACATTGGTCCATACGACTGCTGCAGGCGGTAAATTGGACGTTGCGACAGTTGAAGCCGCACAAGCATTGTTCAATGACGAAGATGATGCACGGATGGTATTGATCGCAAATCCTGCTGATGCTGCTGACTTACGTAATAGTGCTGCAGGAGATTGGACTCGTGCATCTGCATTGGGTGATCAAATTTTAGTAACTGGTACTTTCGGTGAGGTATTGGGAGCAGAGGTTGTACGGTCTCGTAAATTGCCAAAAGGTACTGCTTACTTAGTGAAAGCAGGAGCATTGGCGATCTACTTGAAACGTGAAGTCATGGTTGAATCTGACCGCGATATCTTAGCGAAAACGACGGTTATTTCTGCTGATGAGCATTATGGTGCTGTTTTGGAAGATGAATCGAAAGCAGTGAAGATCACAATTACAGCTTAATGATAAAAGCGAGAAGGTATAGTGCCTTCTCGTTTTTTATATGGAGGAGGGACATTATGCTTCTTAGACGTTATGAAAAACGGAATGTGACGAAAGCCAAAGACGTTAAGCCTGATACTAAAAAAGTTGAAGATACGACTGTGAAGAATGATGGCAAGAATACGAACAAAAAATCAAACAAGAAAGCCAAGTAATGAGAGAGGGGTGCCGTTATGCCGATCTCTATTCCTGAAGCCGATTCGTACATCAATCTTCACGTAATTGATGTGGAGGATTGGTTAGAAGCTGACGAAGCTCGAAAACAACGGATCCTAAATGTAGCGAGTCGTATCTTGACACAAGCTTATCCGGTTTACATTATTCCGGATAACGCGGTTTATGAATTCGCTGCAGTTCTGGCAAATGCCACGAATGACACAAATAAACTACAGATGCAGGGGATTGAACAGTTCTCGATTACGGATGTCGGTTCCTTCAAATTCAATCGTTCCGTCAATGATTATGCCGACTTGATTCCTCAAATTTCATTAGACTTCATTGCAATTGAGAATGGTTTAGGATCGTTGAAGAAGGGTGCCATAAAGGCACTGTGGACGGTGTTCTGATATGCCAATCATTCCAATGAAACAGACAATAACCGTCAAACGCCCGGAAGAGACCGATGATTACGGCAGGCCAATCAATTCAGAACCCATTGAAATGAAATGCCGGTTTGTAGAATCCTCCAAGCTTGTGAAGCGTACATCGTCCGGCACTGGTGCCAATCAATCCATGTCTGAAGAGGTCGTATCAAGTGCCCAGGTATTCCTTGATAAATTAGCAGACATTCGCTACACCGATCAGATTTTCTATACGAACGAGTTAGGAATCGAAAGGAAATACTCGGTTCTGAATATCGAAGTGAAGCGGAATATTGCCGGCAAACCCATCATGACGGTGGTCTACTTATGATGAAATTTGAATTGGATCTCTCTCCCCTACGGGATGCGATTAAGTCAGCACCGGAACTTGCCGGAAAAGGTGCTACACAAGCATTGAAAGAAATCAAGGATGATTGGGTGTCAGGAGCTCGGGACATTGCGCCTCTATCTCCTTTCGAGGGTGGAAACCTGCGTAGGCAGATTAAAGGGAAGCTGGAAGATGAGGGGCTTGAAGGGTCCATCATGGTGACGGGTAATGCCATCCAGCGTACCGGAACGAAATGGCCACGGTTCAACTACGGTTATTACATTCATGAGCTTGGAGAAGACAAAGGGCTTGAGTTAAGAACACCTGGCACAGTCCATAAGTTCTTAGATGAATCTGTGGATGAGGACAAATGGCAAGGAGTTTTGGAAGATCGTGTGAAAAGCAGGCTGAAACGGAAGGGGTGGGACTGATGTTCACATTCAATGATGAGTATCGCGCATTCGAAGCGCTATTGGAGACGAATATCCCTGCATTGAAGGTGAAGACGGTCGCATCCAAAGAACCGGCTGATTTTGAAACGATCTTCTCCCTTGCCGACAGTTCATCTGAAGAAATGAATCGGGCGGTCGTCAGTAGGATGAGAAGCTATCAGCTTCTTTTTTATGTGCCCGATACTTTTGAAGCCTTGGAATTGTTTTCAAAGGTTGAGAATTTACTGACGGAAACCAAATCAATTCCGTGCAAAGATCGCTTTATCGATATCAACGATTTTACAATGTCTCGTGTGTTTACGACAGACAGTGGGAAACATGCCTTTTTCTTAATAGTCGAAGGTGAATTCAATGTCATGCGTAAATTTACCGAGGCGCCAAAGATGCAGCGCATAAGTGCTGATATCAAATGAGGAGGAATGAAAAATGCCGATTGAACAATGGGACCCAACGGCTCTGCCAGTCAGACCGGGGTTATACATTAATTTCAAAGATGCAGCGATTGCCGCAATAACTGGTGGTGAACGTGGTGTCGTTGCTATGCCACTTCACACCTACAGCGGATCGGCAACGGCTGAAAGGTTTTATGCTGTGGAGGATGAAGCACAAGCCTTGGAATTGTTCGGGTCTGCAAATATTGGACCTGTCAAACGTGTTTTGCAAGGTGGAGCGAGACTTGTACGAGTCTACACTTTACCATCAACACCGGATGCAGCAGCTTACACTGCCATGCGCGAACGCTTTGAAGCCTATCCCTTCAATGTATTTGTGTGGGATACAGTACCGCCAACCGGTGAAGATACGAATGTAAGAGACTGGCTTGAGCAAAACGTTGATGAAAAGAAACTGTTCTTATATGTTACCGGCGGGGACGATGCAAGGGATGCTGATCCTTCGGCAGGGAATGCAGCAAGTGAAGCTTTAAATCATGACCTTATTGTCAACCTGATTGTTGGTGGAACAATCGGGGATGAAGAATATTCATCTGGTGAATATGCTCAATACATTGCAGGTCTTGTCGCCTCCACACCAGTCAATCGTTCACTAACATATGCACAAGTACCACTGGATGATGTGAACAAACGATTGCGTAACAGTGAAATCGTTTCTGCCTTGACAGCTGGTTCTCTGGTATTAGTCAACGATGGCGAGAAAGTGAAAATCGAATCAGGGATTACCACAAGCGGATTGAAAATCCGTAATGCCATGGCGCGTGTTTCGATTGCAACAGACATCGAGAAGACAGCACGTGATAACTACATCGGAAAAATCAACAACGATGAAGATGGACAAGCTGCATTGATGTCTGCCATTAAAGTGTATTTGGAAACGCTTGAGGCAAATGGAGTACTGACGGATATTGTTGTCACTCTTGACCCAACTCGTCCGAGTGTGGGTGACCAAGTATTCTTAGCGATCAGTTACCGCGAACTGGATTCGATGGAACGCATTTTCTTAACGATTACAGTATAAAGACTTTGAAAAAAGGAGGTCGACAGAATGTTAGATGCAAGCAAAACAATATCCGGTTCGTTTGGTTATCTGCATCATGAGGGAGATTGGCTGACGAATGTTTCTGGATTCCAATCTTCAGTGAATATCAACAAAGAGGAAGTGCAAAGAGCTGGTACACGTTGGATTGGCCATAAAGCAATCAGCGTAGTCGGTTCGGGTTCAATCACTCAATTTAAAATCACGAATGACTTAGTTAAGCGAATCGGTCAATTTACAGATGATAAATCTCCGATGTTTGTCACAGAACTTATCGGGAAGTTAGATGATCCAGATTCACGAGAAGGTAAAACCCGTATCCGGTATAAGGGTGTTCAGTTCGATGTGATTCCACTTATGCAATATGAAGTAGGGACCATTGTGACAGAGGAAATTCCTTTTACATTTAGCGGTTATGAATTCTTAGATTAATGATCAAGAGCTCACTTCGGTGGGCTCTTTTTGTGTACAGAAAAATTTAGGAGAGATGAACAATGACAAACCAAATGGATCCATTAACAGCATTGTTGGCTACCGAAAAACCGAATATTGAGCGGGAAGTGCCGATTAAGCGCCTGAATACTACATTTACTGTCCGAAACGTTGACTCAGATGAGTTAGAAAAAATCGCTGAGCAATCAACTTACTACGTAGGTAAAGGGAAAGATCGCCGGAAAGAACGCGATCCGATTAAAGAAACGTATTTGACGATTGCAGCTGGAACGGTGAAACCCGACTTTAATGATAAAAAGCTAAAAGAACATTATGGAGTGGATGAAGCATGGTTGGTGGCCAAAGCAAGCTTGTTACCAGGCGAAGTCACTTTGTTGGAAACTGAAATCGCAATTGCAAGTGGATTCGGTGATGATTCGGAAGAAGATCCAGTTGAAAAAGTAAAAAACTAATTCGTGCGGGTGGCGAAGCCTATCTCTTGTATGAAGCCTACCGCAGACATAATAAAGACCCTGATGTCATTTACAACAAGCCAAAAGGGGCAAAATTATTCATTTTAGCTTGTCAGGCGTTAGAGCTGGAAGAGGAGGCGAAATTGAATGGCAATTAAATTAGTCGCCCGCATGTCACTGGTCGATAAATTTACGAATCCGATGCGAAAGATTGAGCAGCAGGTGAATCGGAACCAAAATGCTGTCGATCGGATGAAACGAAGTGTAGACAAATCGGGTCGGTCGATGGTATCGATGACGAGGAATTATAGCCGTTTAGGGGTACAAATAGACCGATTTGGAAAAGGAATTTTTAGTGCTGGTAAAGGAATTGTCGGTTTTCTCGGAAAACTGAATCCATTATCTTCGGGCTTGCTTGGTATAGCTTCTGCAGCAGGTGCCGCCTATTCAGCAGTGAAACTGTTTAATGCTACTGTTGGCGAAGCGATGAAGATGCAACAATCCCAAGTTGTCATCGGTGCAATGTTCGATGATAAGAAATTGTCATCCGAATACATGAAGATGATGGATAAGATTGCAATTAAATCACCGTTATTAGATTCACAAACCATGTATTCTAACTCAAAATCGTTTATCACAGCTTCTAAAGACTTGAAACAGTTAGAAAAGATGTGGGATTTAGCAGAGCGTTTAGTTGCATCAGACCCACAACAGGGACTTGAAGGGGCAATATTCGCCTTGCGTGAATTATTTTCTGGGGATGCTATTTCCATCGTCGATCGATTCGAGATGCCTCGAACAATCATGAACGAAATAAAGAAACTTCCGCTTGAAAAACAATTAGTTGAGTTGGACAAGTACTTTAACAAAATCGGAATAACCACAAAATTAATTGATGATATGGGAAGTACGGCACTTGGTACATGGCAGCAAGTAAAAGAACGGATGCAATTACGACTTCGTGATATGGGTGAACCTTCATTAAATGCAGTATCAAAATTCTTGAACGGAGTTCTTGATCGTCTTGAGGGGGATGACATGACTAAGTTCGCCAATTGGGGTGGACGTGTTATTGAAAATATGGTTACTGGACTTTCGGATGGCGCCATACGTCTGTACGACTGGTTCACGAACCTTGCGAACGATCCTGAATTCAAAAAACGTACGACCATTACTGGAAAAGTGATGTTTGTGATGGATGACATCGCAGATAAACTCCGAGAATGGTATGACGGTGGCGGTAAGGAGAAGATCATCAAATTCGGTAGCGGCGCTGCTGAAGTGTTGGTCGGCGCATTCGATAATACTCCGGCTTTTACAGAGCTTGGTGTGAAAATGGGTATGTCGTTGGTGGATGGTGTTTTCCAAGGAATCCAGAAATCAGCTAAAGAATCAGCAGTTGGTCAAGGGATTTTAAATGCATTACGTTGGAACCCGATCGGAATGGCACAAAACGTCAGTACGCGTGTCTTTAACAAAGTGAACGATAGTTTCAGCAAAGATAAAAAGACTACTCGCCCAGGCGGTCAACGTTCTCATGCATCCGGTCTGGATTACGTGCCATTCAATGATTATCCGGCCAACCTTCATAGAGGCGAAGCTGTACTATCAGCTGAAGAAAATAAACAGTACCAAAAAGGAAAGTTCGGAGGTGGCTTGCACATTGAAAACTTCAATTACCACTCTCCACGTGGGAATGTAAAGGAAGATGCGAAAGCCATTTTAGAAGAGCTTGCCCGATTAATTGAACTGGAAGGAGGGCTTACCACATGAGCAATCCAATTCAATTTTGGTTAAAGGATAGCAATAACAAATACCTCCGACTTCCTGTCAATCCAGCAGAAATAGTACTTACATCTCCATTTGGTGTAAACAGAGTTGATGTTGAGGGACTTGGTGAGATTTCAATACCCGGGTTTCGTCAACTCAAAGGTGTGTCTTTTGAAAGCTTTTTCCCGAAGGATTATAACCCTGTGTATTGCGAATACAGCGGATTCCCATCACCCAAAGAATGGGTAAGGCAAATAGAGGCGTGGAGAGACACTCGGAAAAACATCCGATTAATAATTACAGGGACAGATATCAGCATTCCAGTATGGATTGAGGAATTTGACCAACGACCTGAACGTGCAGGGAGGATCGGGGACATCTACTATAACTTATCGTTTGTGGAGTTTCGTGCTCCTACAATTCGAAAGGTAGAGAACAGGAATAATAAAACCGTTGTTGCAGCAAATAAGAGACCTGTGGAAACGAGTAAACAGCCAAAGACCTATACTGTTGTTAAAGGTGACTCCCTTTGGGCGATTGCAAAGCGGATTTATGGGAACGGGGCCCGTTTGGAGGAAATCTACACGGCAAACAAGAAAGTGATTGGTCCTAACAAGAATTATATTCTCCCTGGCCAAAAGTTGGTGATTCCGTGATTAAGGTTCTTTTGAACAATCAAGATATCACTGAATTCGTTACATCGGTCCAGTGGTCAGGACATTCGCAAAAACCTAACCGGGAACTGACATTACAGATAAAAAACACGACAGATGGGGTTAAACGAGCGTTGAAAATCTACCCGGGTGATTCTGTCGTATTTTTTGTTGAAGGAAAAAAAGTCTTTACCGGTGTCTTGTTTAATACAAACATATCTTC
This sequence comes from uncultured Bacillus sp., assembly GCA_934215995.1. GTDB lineage: Bacteria > Bacillota > Bacilli > Bacillales > DSM-1321 > Bacillus_AD. The sequence goes on from CAKQBC010000002.1 coordinate 26,432, forward strand.
ATCCGGTGAGGAATCACTTACCTTTTACGATCGCAACGTCTATCTTCAAAAAAACTACGATACACGGAAGTTTTCTAAAACAAAAGCATCGGATATTGTGAAGCGTTTGGCAAAAGACTTTAATATTCCGACCGGAATAATTGAAGATACCAAATATGTCATTCCGGTTCTCATCATGAGGAACCTCTCCTTATACGACATGATGTTAAAAGCATTGGTTTACACCTACAAACAATCAGGAAAACGGTTCTTTTTGACGAGTGATGAAAACGGTAGGCTATGCCTTAGAATACCAATTAACAACATTCAACCATATATTTTAGCAGCAGGCCAAAATCTGATGGATGCATCCTATTCATTATCCATCGAGGATACCCGGACACAAGTAAAAGTGACCGGCGGGAAAGACAACAGACTGACTCATACAGTAAAGTCACCTAACTTACAAAAAAAATATGGTGTTATGCAACACATCGAAGAAATGGATGAAAAAGCAACACTTTCCCAAGTCAAACAGCGAGCAGAAGTATTATTAAAAGAAAAAGGTGTCATTCATGACCAATCCTCGATCAGTTGCATCGGCATACCTTCAGTGATTACAGGTTGTGGAATTTATGCAAAAGAACCGGTGACTAATCTTGCTGGAGGATATTACGTTACTTCTGATGTCCACGACTTTTCAAGAGGGTTGCATACGATGCAACTTGAAATCAGCAAATCGTTGGATATGCCGGATATAGAAATTTCAAATGAAGAACTTGGGATTGAGGGGTGATTGGTTTGGTTAACATGAACCATCGTTTGGAAGGCAATGGAGCTGCACGAATGATTCAAATGATGAAAAAATTCGGTTTTAACGTGGATGTTCAAATCCACGTGGCTAAAGTTACTTCCATTGCCCCTTTAAAATTTAAAATACCAGGCGATTCATTTGAGATCGGGGAAGATGAAGTCGTGTATGTTTTACAACATCTTCTTCCTAACAAACGGGAAGTTGTGCTCAATGGTTCTAAGGCTGTAATCGAATTTGGAGATGACTATCTCAAAAATGGCGATGAAGTTATGGTCATAGTGTCGGATGATAATCAAAAGTATTTCGTAATTGATAAGGTGGTGTCCTGATGGCTATAACACCTGACGTTTTGGAACAAAACGAGATGTCTGATGTTCTTTCCGTTCCCGTAATTCAACCCTCACTCACCTACCGTTTAGAGGGCGGCAGAATAATTGGCAAGGTTGACGGAATTGAAGCGGTCAAGCAATTCATTCAGAAAGCCATAGAGACTGCCCGTAACCGCTATCTAATTTACGATGATCAGTACGGCAGTGAATTGGAAGATTTAATAGGTGCAAATGTAACGCCAGAGTTAATTAATGAGGAAATTCCAAGGGTGATTACAGAAGCGCTCATCTATGACGATCGGATTGAATCAGTAAGTAACTTTAATATACAACATCAGAAGGATTTACTTTATATATCCTTTACAGTTGTTTTGTTTAGTGGGGAATCGTTAGAGAGTGAGGTGACGTTATGATTGAACGAAGGTTTGCAACGGAAACGGAAGATGTGATTCAGCAAAGGAAGTTGGGTCGGGTTTCAGACGATTTGGACAAGCGGCAGGGTTCTATTATTTATGATACTCTGGCGCCTAATTCTTTCGAGGAAGCACAGCTTTACATTGCACTGGATGATGTCATTCAATTCGGGTTGAACGTTACAGAAGATACTCCTGATGAGTTTGTGGATTTAAAGACGAAGGCTCTTGGGGTTATTCGTAAGCAAGCACTACAAGCAGTCGGAGAAGTAGTCTTCACTGGAGATGAAGGTACAGTAATTCCGATTGGAACCCGAGTCCGAACGGATTCTGCAGATCCTGTATACTTCGTCACAACAATGGAAGGAATCATCGCCAATGGACAGTCGACAGTTCGTGCAATCGCTGAGGTCGGGGGTACGAACGGAAATGTATCGCCAAATCAAGTTAATGTTGTACTTGGGGATTTGTCCGGCTTAATGACAGTCACAAACCCTAACCCTTTTATCGGAGGGGTTGACCGGGAGACAAACGAGGCATTACTTACGCGGTATTATGAAAAAGTACAGCGACCAGCTACAAGTGGTAACGCTTACCAATATGAACAATGGGCAAAGTCAGTTCCGGGAGTCGGTGATGCAAAAGTTACCGAAGTGGCATTTGGTCCAGGCACTGTCAAAGTAGTGTTGTTAAGTGACCAAAAAACAGCCCCTGATCAAACGGTCATTCAAGCCACCGTCGACTATATTGAAACGGTACGTCCAGTAGGTGCAACTCCGACCATTATCGGTGCTACCGAGATTCCAATTAATGTGTCAGCTACTTTAACGCTTGCGAGTGGCGCGACTCTTGAAGAAATTCAAAGTCAATTTGAGACAGGATTGAAACAATACCTTCAATCGATCGCGTTTAAGGATGAATTGATTCGCTACACAAGGATTGCCAATGTCCTTTTGGATATCCCACCAATCATTGATTACGAAAACCTATTGGTTAACGGAGGAACCTCAAATATCCAGACTACACAAGATGAAGTTGGAGTATTAGGGACGGTGACCTTTACATGAAACCTTTAGGAACGAACCTCACAAGGGACATCAAGTCTTCCATGTTCGGTTATATGCCAAAAATGTATGAAGAAATTCCGGAAACGGTTGCCATTGTGGAAGCGGAGTCCACAGAATTAGAGTTGCTAAATGAGCGTGTGCGAGATGTCGTTTATCAATTCTTTCCGGACACTGCCACATGGGGGTTAAAAGCTTATGAAGTGGATGTCGGGATTGCAACGGATGAAACAAAACCAGTTGATCAACGACGGGCCGTTATTAAATCTAAACTCCGAGGTGCTGGAACGACTACGAAAGAATTGATTGAAAATGTAGCGGAAGCATACTCGAATGGTGATGTGGAAGTGACTGAGGATAATGCCAACTATAACATCATCATTACATTTGTAGGTACATTAGGGATTCCGCCGAACTTAGACGATCTTGAAAAGGTACTTCGGCAAATCATTCCTGCCCATATGATCTATACACTTGAGTTTAGGTATGTGACCTATGATCAATTGCTCAGCACCTATCCGAATTACGATGCGGTTACAAATAGCGGACTGACCTATGAACAGCTAATAGTAACAGAAGGAGGCGTGTAAGGTGCCAACAACAAAATTAGGATTGCCGACAATTACCGGCAATATGACGGCAAACATTCCAAGAGACGTGAATGCTTTAGCGGAAGCAATTGACGCAAAAGCGGGATCACCTGGCGGATTAGCTACCTTAGATGAGAACGGAAATGTCAGTGGAATTGATACAAGTGAGCTCGCTACAAAAGAAGAATTTAATGCGCATTTGGCAGATTATGAGCAACATGTTCAAAGCGGCTCGGCTCACGGTATCGGTGATAAGACGAAACTTCTCACCACTGATAAGACGACTATTGTTGCAGCTATTAACGAGGCTTTTCAGTCAGCCAGTGACGGTAAGACACGTATCGCTAATGCGGTAACGGCTAAAGGTGTAGCGGCAAGCCCGTCCGATACATTTCCGACATTGGCTACAAAGATAGGGCAGATTAGTACAGGAAAGAAGATGGTTGTTATTAACTTTACAACCACTGGTTCTACCTATACTATAGCGGGGCTATCCTTTACTCCTTCCTTATTCTTGGTGATAAATAACACTACAAAAAGTAGGTATTTTGGGGAAAGGATGTCTAATATTAATCCGCGTACTACAGTAAGAGATGACGGGACAACGGGTTATATTTATTCCAATTATATAACTTGGAATGCAGATGGATTTAATGTTGGACCTTTGAATATTGGAAACCCTCACACTGCCTATATCTTTGAATAAGAGGTGAAATAATGGAATTCACGGGAAAGAAAATATTCTATGACAAAACAACTGGCATTGTTCTCTTCGACTCGGGTGAAAGGACAGAGTATTTTAGTCTACCAGCTGAAAGATATTTTGAGATTTATCCTGAACTAAGAAGTCTGAATATCAGCGAGGTTGGCATCTTAGAGTTGGAATACGGTCAATATTTACAAGACTTTGCTGAAAGCGTTGGTTTTCGAGTAAATCCCGAAACGAAGACATTGGAGTTCAGCTATCCAGATCCGAATGCACCGGAAGAACCACCAGTTTTTCAGAGACCTTTGACGGAACAAATAGCAGAACTAACCCAACGGCAAGTTACAATGAATCGGACAATAGAGGAAACCAGTACTACGCAACAAGGATTACTTGAACTATTAATGGACTTGGAGGTAATTTAAAATGGCTACAGTAAACGTATTATTAGTAAAATCTTATGCCACTAATGTTTATCTTTTAGGTAAAAATTCCTTAACGAATATCGCAACAACTCGAGCGGATTATGTTGAACCTGTGAAACAATATGCTGCAGACAACTATTACATTGACGAAATTGACAGAGCTTTAATGAAAGGTTGGATTACACCTTCTGAACATGCAGACACGTTAGCTTTAAAAGGTCCTGAAGACCCTCAATACAGTCCGCCGATTACGCTTAACACTGTTGAACAACAATCGTAATAACATTAACATCAGGAACAAACTGTGCAGTAAAGAAGAACAAAAAAGAAGAGCAGCCGCCGGATCACTCCGATTGCTCTTTTTCTAATCCTTTTTGAACTAACACGCGAATTGCTTCGTTTCGGTTTGGAAGGTTATTTTGATGCCAGTAGTCCTCTACCTCTTTAATCATTTCTTTGGGGAAGGTGACTAAGACTTGCATGTTTTTTTCTTTGTCAACGGCCATAAGGTCACTCCTTAAAAGTTCGTTATATAAGTTATATCACTTTTATTTGACATTTACAATTCTATTAATCTATTATGGTTATATAAGTTATATAACTTAATGGAGGGATGGGAAATGTCAAATGATTCGGGAAGGCTTATCAATGAAGTAATAAGTGTAATAAGTACACTCTTTCCAGAAGTGAAGGTAGAAACATTACTGGTCCGTTTTGAAGAGGTTGTAAGCAACTATGAAGTAAGTCGTAAAACGACAGCACAACTTGAATTAGACTTACCTGCTAATATCGATCTTTATCTTTCATCAAAGAAATTGGAAGGTCTTAGTGAAAACACGTTAAAAGATTATAAAATTGAACTAAGAGTATTTAGCAATCAATGCAAAAAGGCAACAGCTCAAATCACTACAAATGATATCAGGACTTACTTGGCATCATTTGAAAATAAAAAAGCAAGCACGATCGCTAAAAAACTTTCTGTATTAAATAGCTTCTTTAGTTGGTTGGTTAAAGAGGAAATACTGTTAAGGGATCCTACGTCAAAAATTAAAATGCCTAAACTTCCAAAACGTTTACCTAAGGGACTTACCATTGAGGAGCTTGAAAAGGTCAGGGAATCGTGTGAGACGTTAAGACAAAGGGCACTAATAGAAGTTTTTTATTCTACTGGCTGCCGTTTATCTGAGTTGGCGAACCTCGACATTTCCGACATTAATAATCAGTCAATGAGCGCCAAGGTAATTGGTAAGGGTGATAAGGAGAGGGTGGTTTACTTTTCTTTCAAAGCCCTTTACCACTTAAATAAATATCTAAGCAGTAGAACCGATGATTGTGAAGCTCTATTCATAACAGAACGCAAACCATTTAGAAGGTTGAGCAATCGAGCGATCCAACAAGAGATAGACAACATAGAACGGAAATCGAACATTACTAAGAAACTTCATCCACATGTTATGCGCCATACATTTGCAACATTAAGTATGGATGCGGGAATTGAACTGGCGGATCTGCAACATCTTATGGGTCACAGCAATCCAGGTACCACTCTCGTCTATGCGAGTGTCTCAGAGGAAAGAAAACAATCTGCTTTCAAAAAGTACCACGTTCAATAAGGACACTCTTTGGAGTGTTCTTTTTCTTTTATTCTTTTTAGTTTGGGGGTGTGAGGATGGCCGAGAAAGGAGAGCTATCCTTGTATGAAAAAGTGCAACGGCATGACGATGAATTGAAAAGTCATGAAGAGAGAATCAGCCACTTGGAAGATGACCACGGACAACGGCTATCCAATTTGGAAATGCAATTTAAGGAATTAAAAACAACGATTACAAGCGAAAACCAAGAAACCAGAACAACCATGAGAGAGCAGACAGCGAAGTTGTTCGGTATTGTGGAACATGCAATGGGAATCCAATCCAAGCGAGAGGAATCGGATCATGAGCGCAAGATGCAACGGCTAAAAGTATTTGGTGACATATCCTTGAAACTTTCAGGAGTCATCCTTGCACTGGCGAGTTCGGGTGGAATTTTGTATCTGTTAGCCGAAAAAGTATTCTTTAAATAGGAGGAATTAGAATGGATGCGGATAAATTAAAACAGTATGTGGCACTGATCGGAGGATGGCTATCGGCTGTCCTTTTATTTTTGGGGACATTAAACGTGAAATTTGAATGGTTTAACCAAGAGAGTATTGATGCATTAGTAGTAGTCTTGATGGCATCAGTTCCATTTGTCATAGCCTTATATTCAGCTTGGAAGAACACATATATCCTGTCACCAAAAGCAAAGAAACAGGAACGTGTATTAAAACGGAATGGGTTGAAGTGAGATGGTCAAAGTCGCATACGATGCCGGTCACGGTAAATTCACAGCTGGTAAACGCTCACCTTTTGATGAAAGGGAATGGATGTTCAACAATGAAGTGGCTGTCGCTTTTGCCAATCGGATGAATCAATATGAGAATGTTCAATTGCTAAGGCTCGACGATCCAAAAGGGATGAGGGATGTTCCTCTTCATGAACGGACGGATAAAGCGAATGAGTGGCATGCAGATGTGCTTATTAGCTTTCACCACAATGCTTTGGGTGGTGTTTGGCATTCCGGTGGTGGTGTGGAAACATTCGTCCATCCACAATCATCTAAGAAATCAAAGGAATTACAAAAACTGATTCATCCAGCAATCGTCAAAGCAATGGGATTAAAAGACCGTGGAATGAAAGAGCAGAACCTTCATATGTTGAGGGAATCTAATATGCCGTCTATCCTCACAGAAGGTGGTTTCATGGATTCTACTGCGGACATTGTTGTAATGCGTGATAAAAACCGTTTAAAGGCTCAGGGTGAAGCTGTTGCCGATGCAGTAGCTAAATACTTCGGATTGAAGTTGAAGCAGGTTGTAAAAGCGGCAAACACTCAAAAGGAGGAAATCCGAATGTTAAAACCATCCACAAAGACATTAGAAAACGAGTTTGCAACTTTACTGGAGACAGCTCATAAAGAAGGTATCTTATCATCACCTGAATGGGCAAAGAAAGCGAGAGAAGGAAACTTATCTCTCGATGATGCGATTGCTTTACAGTCCACAATCATCAGGCGAGTACATTTCAATAAGTGATCAACTGCCCTGCTCTTCGGAGTGGGGCTTTTTTTATTGTTCGTTTATAATGTGAAAAAACGGAGGTGCTGAAGATGGAAAGGCAGGAAGAAATTCAAGAACAACTCAATAAGATTACAAAGTACCGTATTGGTGCCGATGAAAAGGAACGTGAACTTAAAGCAGAAATGGCCAATATTCTAATGGATAAATACATAGGCGGATTCATGGCAATAAAACGAAATCATGGAGAAATCAGCAAGCGAGATTTTGAAGTAATGATGAAAGGATTTGCGAAGGAAGTTGTGCAATTGTACACAGGATCTAAACCATGGTGAGAGGGGGCATTATTGCTCCCTCTTTTTTTTATTTGTCCAATATCTCTCGTACTTGCTCATCTGTTAAATGCTCCCTTGCAAGTTTTCTGATAGCCATCGTCAAAATATTAGTCCTGCTGTAATCAGTTCCATGAAGGTTTGTAAGGTTTTTTACAAGTGTATCTAATAGTTCGATATCATTGTCGCTAAGTCTGAAACTGAATGTAGTTTTTGCCACAGTTATCCCTCCTAAACTAACCATACATTCACCTTTCTCTTGATGGAAGGGGGAAAAAAAGTCGAAACATGCATAAACTCACCATTTTATGCACTTACTCATTGGATTATTCTAATTAAATTTTGTCACGAAATGGGTCTTTTGCTCATAGGATGTATTACAGATGTGTTGCAATGCAATTAAATTCTTGCAAGGTAATACAACGGTAAACATCAAAGGAGGATGACAGTGGGGAGATTGATTCTTGGCATTGATGCAGGGAACCATAAGGCGAAGATAGTCGGGCCGTATGGCGTGGACATTTTTAGAACAGCGGTCTGTGACTGGTTTGAAAGGAATGTCATTGAAAAGCATGGTGATGATGACATGGAATTTGAGATTGATGGCAGAAAAGGATTTGCTGGACCGATTGCAGCTGTAGAAGATGAATTCGGTGGCGGATCCATGTTCGGAGAATCTAAAGCACATGACGATAACAAGGTACGAATACTACTCTCTCTCCACAGATACATCAACAAATACTGCCCAGGAGATAAAACTATTAGCTTGGTGACAGGTCAGCCGTTTGTTTCTCATAAGTCCGATGAAAAGGAATCAATTCGCTCCATGCTGATCGGGCCGCATGAGTTCATGGTGAACGGAAGGGTTCAGCGATTACACATCATGGATGTTCGGGTAGCACCTGAAGGTGCAGGAGCATATTGGAGCAATCCAAAAGCAGGAGAAATTAGAATCCTTGATGTAGGAAGCGCCACTGTCAATGCATGTACCATTTCGAATAAGAGAGTGGTAAATTCATTTTCCAACACCTTTAATTTCGGAATGGAGACCGTTTCCGATAAGGATATTGCGAGGATTGCTCGTGGAATTAAAAACAAAACAACCGAATTGAAATGGAAGAAAACCGATAAAGTCTTTGTCTGTGGAGGAGTTGCAGAGGAAATCCTTCCACACATCGCAGAACACTACCAGATGGCTCAGGTACTCGTTCCGCAGTATAGGAAGGGTGAGGGAAGGGTAACGCATTTACAGCCTGTTTTCGCTAATGCAGTGGGGTTTTACGAGCTTGCGAAGGGGGCTTTCGGATGAAGAAGAGGGAAATCAAGCCGGTAAGTTTCAGTTTGATTGACGAATATGAAAAGAAACTTCTGGATCATGCACTTCAACCAATCAATGGAGCATTCGGAAAGTACATTAAACGGCTCATTTCAAGGGATATGGAAGGTTGGGAAATAAGAACAGTTCCTTCTGAAGTTGTGGAAAAGTCTGTTAATTCTGTGGATAAAGAGGCAATGAACAGCTTTCTCTAAGAAGGCAATAGAAGGGGCCAATACCTGTGGTGTCTTTTCCCACAGGTTATGCAAGACTTTTTAAAAAGATGACTAAAAAGGAGCGAAATTTGCGTGATTATCAAGAATCCGCATGTAATTGAATCGAAAGTCCTGCCTTTGCCAATTGACATGGTTCGGGAGGAAAATGATGGAATCAGCAAAGGAATGTGGTTAGCAAATATTGGTATCATTACAGGAGTTTTAGTTTTTGGCTTAGAAGTGGATGCATTTGCAAGTACGGAATTGGATGTAAAGGCAAAGAATTTTTATTTCGATAAGTTTTTGGGTGTGGTGAAGTGGATTATCGTAGGAAAAGGGGGATGGGAAACAGTAAGCAAAGGATTGAAAGAAGACTTCGAAGGGGCCAAAAAAGCATTCATTCAATACATGATGATTTTCGCGGCGTTGTATCTTTTACCGGTTGGATTGAATCTGATCGAGGACTTTTTCCAAGATGAAGTATGATATTACAAGTATTTTTGGTGCCAAGGAATCAGTGAGAAAAGGAGTCCATACAGGCATTGATTTAGCGATGCCAGAAGGTACAACACTTAGAAGTATCATTGATGGCAGAGTGATACAGATTTACGACGGCAGCGGATCCATGGGAAAAGGTGTACGGATAATGGGAGAGGATGACCGAGAATACATCTATGGACATATGAACATTGTCGGAGTAAAGGTAGGGGATATAATCAACTTCGGGGAGAAAATCGGTACCTCTGGAAATACGGGAAATTCAACCGGACCACATTTGCATTTCGCTGTAGTAGAAAATGGTGAGTATATTAATCCACAAGATTATGTTCCTCTATTGCAGAACATAATTGGAAATAACATCTTTGCATACTCAGAACGAGCAAACAGTCGAGAGGAATTGGAAAATTTAAATGGATGTACCGAATTAGAGAAACCTCCAATATGGGACATTGAGGGCAGGGTTGACTATGCAGTAGAACTAAAAAAGTGTGAAATTGAACAAGAAATAGAAGCCTTTCTTGACTACACAATGGATTTATTAGTGGATTTAAGTTACTCCCTGGCATTAATCGGTGGAGGAGTGCTAATTGTTTTGAGGGTTGCTGGAATGACAAGGGCCACTAAATACTTTTCCGTACTGCAATGTGTTCACATATTTATAAGGAGTTTGTTAGGAGGGACAGCATGAAATTTAAAGTGATAAAGCCTGAATATGTGTATCTCAAACTAATTCCAAACAATTCGGTCCGCAATAACGAAACGCATTTACTGGCCAGAACGATCGCTTCCTTGTACCGAAGCATGAGACAGAGCCTGAAAATCGAACAGGAAAAACATTTGAAGGTATTCAGAAAAGACTTCTACTTATGGCAAAGAGCGAGTTACTCACCAACAGGAAAGGTTGCTTATTACATCTACATGGAACATGAGAAGATCGAGTTTTATTTCATCGTACCCACAATGCATTACCAAGTATTAAAAGAACGGATAAGAAACGTATGGAGCTCTATAACCATTGAAGAAGTAGACGAAATCCCATTGTTCAGCGAAGAGGCAACCAAGTATCAAATGGTTTATCAAAAAGAAGATGGCCTTAGTTTACGAACTGACCGCAAAGATAACGACCTTCTAACTGCTTCACTAAACCTTGTGAATGAACTTCAGCAAGGAGATAAAGCAGGTATCCTCTACAATTTCATTCCTACATCACAAAACAGCTTTCAACACACCCACAAGTCAACACTTGAAAAAGTGAATAAAGGTTTACCTGTAGATCGAAACAAGATGGGAGCTGGCTACCTATTCAAAAAAACCCTTTCCATTATCGATTCCATCATTAAAGATCTGGCTGAAGTATTGTCCGGTGAAAAGAAAGTTGATCAAGATTCATTGGTGAATGCCATTTATGAACGTCTTACTGGAGACGATAAAAAAATCAGCCAAAGTACCTTTAAAAAGGCAAGAGGGCAAATTCTTGAGACGCAAATACTGGTCTTCAGTGAAAGCCAGGTGAAATTGCGGGAACGCAGCTATGCTACATCACTTGCACAAAGTTTCGATGTGATTAGTGGAGATAACGAACTTAAAAGGAAGAAGCATAAGGGCAAAGTGGATATGTTGGCCACACGGATTGAAGGCGCAGAAGTTAATAAGATATGGGATGAAGAAGGACAGAACTTTATTGCTTTACCTGGAAGGGACCTGATTAGTGCCTATCCATTCATGGAACATGTATCAACTCAAGAGATGAAGGTTCCGGAAGAATTACGGCAAGGGGTCATGTGCATAGGAGATGTGATTTTCCAAGGAATATCGCAACCAGCGTATTTGAGCACACACGAATCTTTAAAAAAGCTACTCTTACTATTGATTGGGCCAACAAGGGCTGGAAAATCAAATCTGATTTCACACCTTTGCATAGACGCTGTAGAAAATGGCGAATGTGTTATTATCTTGGACTTCATTAAGAAATGTGAATTAGGAAGTGATGTGGCAGCGTGTTTCCCGGATGATAAGAAACTGATCATTGATTGCTCAGACACGAACAATCTTCAAGGAATTGGTTACAACGAAGCAGGTACACATCCGGATCCATTTGAACATTATCTGAACACGAAACTCCAAGCATCAAACACATTAACTTTGGTGGATTCCATCAACATTCAAAATGACAGTGGTAAATTGACGGCTAAAATGCAACGATATTTGGAGGCTGCGTGTCTAATCGTCTATGTAAGTGGAGGTAGTCTAAATGATGTGTTCACAGTCCTCCAGAATCACCGAATTAGGCACGAATTTATTAATAAAATTCCTAAAGAACAAATGAAATATCTGGATGAATATGTAGAATCCCTTCAAGAGATCGACATTTACGAAAAAGGGGAAACTTCACCAAGCGGAACGAAAGTACCTTCTGGCATTATTGATCGGTTAAATGTATTGAAACGGAATGCTTTTGTAGAAATCATGTTAAGGCAGGACATTTCTAAGAATATTAATTTAGTTGAAGAAATGCAGAAGAATCAAGCAATCATCATTAAAATGCCACAAAGGGCATTTTCGACAAATGAGGAACGGGACACAATCGTGACTTACTGGCTTACGAAGATATGGTTTTCTCTACAAATCAGGGGACACTTATACAACGAGAAAGATTTACTGAAAGTGAATTTGATTATTGATGAAATTTACCAAGTAAATCATGCGGAGCAATACTTAACGAATAACTTGAGCCAGATTGCGAAGTTCAATCTCAAACCTATCATAAGCTGCCACTACATTAATCAATTGAAATACATGAGAAAAGAATTACGAAGTGCCAATACGTCTTATATGCTGATTCAGGGATGCGATTCAGACAATTACAGAGAGCTAAAAAGCATTTTAGAGCCATTCACTGAAGAGAGCCTACTTCGCATGAAAGAATACCACAGTCTAAACTGCGTCAAAACAAGGGACGGTTACGGTAAATTCATTACGAAACTGCCGGGGAAAGTTGAGGATCGCATAAAGCTAAAGAAAAAAGAAAACAACTTAGTTGAATCTCCAATAGGTTAAATTACGTATATTGGTTATAATTAGAAAAAATAGATAAGGGGATATTAAAATGAAAGATAAATTGAATTTCGTACTGGGTGTAATTACGCTCGCTATAGCTTTCGTAGTTGGTGCATATGTATATCTGACTGATCTGTCTGAGGCTTCAGACTTTGAACCAAAAACAGTACATTTTGAGAATGCTGATTTTACTTTAACTGCCATTGAATCATCTGATAACGAACATATAGTCAACTATACAATCTTAAACACTGGCAATACTGAAATTTCTTCTGGCGACTATTCATTGGCTATTAAGAACGGTGAAAAACGATTCGAAAGGACAATGTTAAGCACGGATCATGAGTACATCAATCCCGGAATGGAGAAAAGTTTTACGGCCACTTTTGAAATGACAGAAGAAGATCTTCAAAATGGAGAGCTGATCATTTCATCAGGCATCTTTAAAACGGAGGAACAAAAGATTTTGTTGAATGACATTATAAGATAAAAGGAGCCTTTGCGGGCTCCTTTTTCGTGGAGAAAGAATGAGGGGTTATAATTGAAGGTTCTGCCAGCCGATCACTCAGTTATAACCCTCTGAAATTCAACGTGATCTATGACATAATCGTATTTGTACGGCTTTCCTTCTCTTGTGTATTGGCTGACTATCATGTGGAAGTCGATGTGTTTTACAAACAGGGATAGAAACTCGACTTTCTCTTCATAAGTGAGGTAGTCATAATTTTTCAATATGGTTGATTTGAAATTCCTCAAATCTTCTTCCCTGACTTCAATTTCCTCTTCATCATGCCGGAGCATTAGCAATTCCATTTCCTTTTGCGTTTCCGACATGCTTTTCGTGAATTCCTCATAAGTCATATATTCATCCGCGTACATCCGTTGCAGTCGGCTTCGTTTCTCTTCCAGCTTTTTAAGTTGTATCTCCATAGGAACTTCATCTTTCTTTTTCGTTTCAACTTTACCCGGAATGAGCTCCAGATTTTTGATGTATTTCATGAAAGCTTCTTCAACCTTTTTTTCGTTTGCTTTCGGTGGCAACATATCTTTTTCATAACATCGGTTGCAACGGTAAATTTTTTCGGATTTAACTAACGTATTTCCGCATTGATGACATTTCAACAATCCCGAAAATAATCCCTTTTTGCTCCCTCTCGTTCGCACAATGCTTTGTTTGTTGAGTTTCCGTTGAAGTAAGTCATATTCTTCTTTAGTGAGTATCCCTTCTGAAATACCATCCACAATCTCTCCATTAAAGACCATTGCTCCATACAATGCAGGATTCCTCAAAATATCCCGAACGCCGATATGATGCCATGGTGTTTTTCTTCTGGTTCGCAATCCGCGCTTATTCAATTCTCGAACGACTGTAGAAATACTGCTATGCTTTTCAAACAACTCGATCATTAAGAAGATGACTTTCTTCTCTTCTTCATCAATCACTCGATTCTTACCTTCATAGCGATAACCGAACGGCTGGATCCCGACGGGTTCTTTCTTCACCAAAACCTTTTCTTGCAGGTTGACAGCTACACGTTCCCCTAAGTTTTCACGTTCCCATTGAGCCAACAAAGCAATTAATCCAATGAACATCCTACCCATCGCTGAAGTGGTGTCGTAGTTTTCTGTTGCTGAACGGAATGCACAGCCATGTTCGTCAAGAAAACTTAAAATATCATACAAGTCACGGACGGAACGTGTGAGCCTGTCCAAACGATAAACAAGAAGAATTTTCACTCTTCCTTTTTCAATGTCTTTTCTCAATCGTTTTAAGTTCGGGCGGTTTGTGTCTTTCGCTGAAAATCCTTCATCTGCATAGACCTCAAAATTGCTCCATCCTTGCGATTCACAATACATTTCCAATAGTCTTATTTGAGTAGGTATGGAGTAACCTTCTTTTGCTTGTTCTTGTGTGGATACGCGTACATATATACCTACCTTCACGGTTCATGTCCTCCTTTAGTACTGAAATTATTGACTATAAACAACATTAATTATGACCTATTAACGATTTTACTGGAATGTCAGATATTGTTTTTGTAACCAAATGTCGATATATGTTAAATTTATTACACATAAAATTTTCTGATAAATAGAACTTGTGTTCGGTTTGTGGTATTATTTTTTTAACAAAAATATTAATACGGGGTGAAAATTACATGAAAACAGACAATATTTTTGAATTGCTCTCGCTTGCCTCGAAATTTGACCTTGTTAATGAAGAAATGACCGATGAACAACTACTCTTTTTCCTCCAATATTCTAAGGATAAGTCTGACATTATCAAAGAACTTCTCTCTTTCCTTTCCGTCCAGCGACATTGCCTTATCGAGTAATTTTTCAAATAATTGAGCCTGATCGACGGTCAAATTTCCGTAAGCCTCTACTATTTGATCGTCGAGTATTCCTTTCACTTCATTCTCATCATCGTCTCCATAGAAATAAAGAAGATTAACACTAAACAAATCAGCCATCATTGAAAGTTTATCTACCATAGGTCTATTACTTCCGCGTTCCCAAGCGGAAACCGCTGTTGGTACTACTCCTAATTTTTCTGCTAATTCGGATTGTGTTAATTTGTGTTTCTTCCTAAGATATTTAATTTTGGCTCCTACACTACTATTCAATATAGACTCCCCCTCAAATCTAAATTATAAGTTAATACCCATTATAATTGCACATATATCACATTAAATGAATATCCAAAATACATTATATACAGATTTTATGTATTTTATACTTGCAACTTCATTTACAGTGTAGTAGATTATACATAGGGAGGTGAAATATGGATGAATAACATAACTTTTTCCATCGAACAGGCCAGAAATTACAGTGGTCTAACACAAGTAGAAATGGCAAAAAAATTAGGTATTAGTGTCGGAAGATACGGACAAATCGAAAATGGAACTAACTACTTTCGGATGGATGAAGCGCATCATTTTTCGGAAATCACAGGGATCCCGATGCAGAACATCATTTTTTTTGGACAAAAAGTACAGAAAATCTGTAGTAGATAAGTGTTCATACATTTTAAATGTTGGGAGATGGCGAAATGGAAAAAGTTAAAAAACCTGACATTCCAGAAGAAACGATGCAAAAGATGTGGGAGTTCTTTTTGAAAACATCCATTCCTCGGATTATTGAAGCGGAACGGAAACAGAAGGAGGCTAAGTGATGTTACCACTCGGAATGGTCGCATTCGCAGTCGTCATGATCGCATGGTTGGTCGGAATCAGCTTTGTGGGAGGTGAGAAGGGATGACAGATTTTATCACAATCTTGTTAAAGAACGGTACCAAGTTTCATGTTCAAGGTGTAACTTGCGATGACGTTGCAACAATGTCGGTTAGTAATCATAGTGGGTGGGCTCACTTTGAATTGTTAAACGGCAATTCAGTTCAAATTTGGGCAGAAGAAATTGCAGCTATTTATGAAGAACGTGGATTTGCATGATCAACCAACACTGTTCCGCCTACAGCGAACTGTACGACAAAACCGCCTATTGGAAAGTGGTCGGCAAACGATGGGAAAGCAAGCGCGGAATTCGGGTGAACATCACCGTCCACAGATGGGACAAGTATCGGAAACGGTATGTGAAGCATTACCGCAAACCGCCGCCGTATCTCCAG
>CAKQBC010000003.1 GCA_934215995.1 uncultured Bacillus sp.
GATAATACTCCTCCAATCGGCTGTGACTTATCCACAGATATAGAGAACATCGTGCAAGATAAAGAAGTGAAAATTATGTGGAAAAATCTAAGTTTATGAACAATATCCACATAGTTATCCACTGAATATAATTTATTATCCACAATTTGTGGACAATATAGACTTTATTCACAAAACTGGACGGACGCGCAAACAAAGCGCTTTTCCTGTCCAGCGACCATTCAGTAAGAATAATTGTATATAGAAGGTGTAAGAAAGTGAAAACAGAAGTTTGGAACATCAATCTCCATGCTCCAATAGGCGGGCAGCTGGAAGAAGCAGCCCGCCTATTGGCGGAAAATGAATTAATTGCTTTCCCGACCGAGACAGTATATGGACTGGGAGCCAATGCAAAACAAGACGAAGCGGTCCGCAAGATTTTTGAAGCGAAGGGCCGTCCGTCCGACAATCCGCTGATTGTCCATGTAAGCAATCAAATGCAGCTTGAGCAATTCATCGAGGACATCCCGGAAGTAGCCAGAAAGCTGATGGACGCCTTCTGGCCGGGACCTCTGACGTTTGTCCTTAAAAGAAAGAAAGGGACTCTTTCATCGGTGGCAACGGCCGGCCTCGATACTGTTGCAGTCCGGATGCCGAATCACCCGGTGGCCCTTGCGCTCATAGAAGCATCCGGCTTGCCGATTGCAGCCCCAAGCGCGAATTTATCGGGAAAACCAAGCCCGACTTCCGCTAAGCATGTAGCGGATGATCTGACAGGAAGAATAGCCGGCATTGTCGATGGAGGGGTGACCGGCATCGGAGTGGAATCGACGGTGCTCGACTGTACCGAAAACATTCCGGTCATTCTCCGGCCAGGCGGCATCACAAGAGAAGAACTTGAAGAAGTGGCGGGCAAAGTCAGGGAAGACGCTGCCCTGCACCACGAAAATGCTGAACCCAAATCACCCGGGATGAAGTATACACATTATTCTCCTGAGGCTCCATTTGTCCTTGTTGAGGGAACTCCTGGTTTTCTGCAAAGCCTGGTGGACGAAGAGAGGCAGGCCGGAAAAAAAGTGGGTGTCATGGCTACAACCGAAACGAGCGGTGCATATGATGCCGATGTCGTTCTGGCATGCGGACAGCGCTCCGATCTGGCGACTGTCGCAGCAAACTTATATGACGCATTGCGCCAATTCGATGAGAGATCCGTCGATATCATTTTCGGGGAAGTATTCCCTCGCAATGGCCTGGGGGATGCGGTCATGAATAGGCTGATGAAGGCGGCTGGCCAGCAAGTCATAAAAGAAAGGGAAAAATGAGATTTCCCTTACCCAAAAGATGCTTCTAATCCGATTCGGACTGGCATATCTTAGGATAGCAAGTCCGAGGGGGTAGAAGTTTTGGATTCAATGATTGCTGAATTTTTGACGTTATTGTGCATGGCGTTTGCCTTAGGGATGGATTCATTCTCCGTCGGCTTGGGAATGGGTATGTACAAGCTGAGGAAACGCCAGATACTGTTGATATCCGGGACGGTAGGGGCTTTCCATGTCATTATGCCATTGCTCGGCATCATGTTAGGGCAATTCCTATCCGCCCGCATGGGTGTTTTTGCGGCAATTGCAGGCGGTCTCCTGTTGATCCTTCTAGGGGCAGGTATGTTTTTGGCCGGCCTGAAAGGCAAAAGCGAGCCCTTTATTGCTCCTGTCGGATACGGGTTATTGCTGTTCGCGACAAGCGTCAGCTTAGATAGCTTGTCCGTTGGCCTGAGCCTGGGGATATATGGTGCCAGGACTGCCCTTGTCGTTTCCTTGTTCGGGATGGCTGCGACAATCCTTACTTTAAGCGGTTTACTTGCTGGCAGAAGGGTCCGAGGGGTTCTTGGCGCTTATAGCCAGCTGTTCGGGGGCAGTATTTTGTTCGCGTTTGGTGTTAAACTGCTATTGCCGATATGAAGAGCTGATCATTCTGATTGGCTTTTTATTTTGGAGTCGATTTCGGTAATGGAACATTCAAAAAATGCATTTTCCGGCCAGGAAGAGCCGAATGGCATGGCGAAGCTTTATTAGCTGGCGGAATAGCTGCGGCTGCTTTAGGAGGAGAATATGCCTATGGCGGGCTGGCTTTTTTTATTGTTCATCTATGTAAAATGTACGAATTCTGCCATATCTTCGAATGGTAATTTATGATAAAAGCTGTCGTAATTTGTAAAAATATTCTATAATTAGGTAAGCGGGAGGAATTGAAGTGATAAACGTACTATTTGTCTGTACAGGAAATACATGCAGAAGCCCCATGGCCGAAGCTTTGCTGAAAAGCATGAATCTGGATGGAGTTGAAGTGAGGTCTGCAGGTATATATGCCATGCAAGGCCAGGGCGCATCCCTTCATGCAAAGAAGGTACTGGAACAGGCAAACATATGCCATAACCATTCATCCAGGCTCATATCGGAAGCTGATATGGAATGGGCGACTTATATATTGACGATGACTTCATCCCATAAAGCTGCGCTAGAGAATCTGTATCCCGCCCATAAAGAGAAAGTGCATACACTAAAGGGCTTTGCAGAAGGTGAAGATGGAGATGTTTATGATCCCTTTGGAGGTTCCAGAGAACAATATGAGGAGACCTTCCGGGAATTGGGCGAGATGATACAGCTGTTGGCGGATAAAATGGACTAAGGGGACTATTACTGGGGGGAAAACGGGTGGAGAAGAAGTTTAAGTTCGGTTTAAGGAGAAAGATGGCGTTGTTCATTACTGTTGTGGCAACGGTGACATATACGACCAGCGGGATATTTATCTATATCCTGCATCCAATGTTTTTCAGCCAATTCAATCAGGTGTTGTTTTCGATTTTGACGCTGCTGTTCGGGATCGTGTGGTCAGGCATCATCGCTTATGGCGCAGCGAGCTTCGTCATTAAACCGCTCCAAAATCTTGAGAAACTAGCTTTGGAAGCCGCCCATGGAAACATTAAGGAAGATTTGGAAGTCTCCAAATCAGACGATGAAATCCGTTCACTGGGGATTGCATTTAACCATATGCTTTTCAGCCTGCGCGATATGGTGCAGGGGATCGATGGCAATTTCCGTGAGACGAATTCGAAAGTGGTCAATATAACTGAGGCATCGGCATTGGCTGCGGAACAGGCCGACAGCATCAGCCGCACAATCAGGGAAATATCGATGGGAGCTGACAATTCAGCCATTTCCATCCAGAATACGGCTGAATCTGTTGAGGAAATCATTGCGATTGCGAATGTTGTTCAGGATAAAGCCCGTTCATCTGCGGGGACATCGGAGGAAATGGTCAACGAGCTCACACGGAGCAAGGAAGTCATCCATACGCTGATTACAGGGATCCAAACCTTGGCAAAAGAGAACCAGGAAGCGCTGGAATCTGTGAAGCGCCTGGAGGGGAATGCCCGGAAAGTCGAACAGATCATTCAGTTGGTAGGCGATATTGCCGCCCAGACAAACCTTTTGGCGCTCAATGCATCCATCGAGGCGGCAAGGGCAGGCGAACATGGAAAAGGCTTTGCGGTTGTAGCCGAAGAAGTACGTCTTCTTGCTGATGAAAGCGCGAAGGCGGTGCAAGGAATTTCCGGCCTTATCCAGAACATCCAGCATGACGTACAGCATGTTGTGAAACAGATTACGGACCAAGTGGAAATCGCCAACAAGGAAGCTGAAAAAGGCAATGAGACAAATGTGATGATTGAAGACATGACAAGTACGGTGAATAGGGTTGCCGATGATGTGAAAAACATTACCATCCTGGTGGACAAGCAAATGGAAAGCATCAAGCATACATCTTTGTTATCCCAGGAAGTGGCGGCAATTGCAGAAGAAACCTCAGCAGGAGCTAACGAGGTGGCAGCTTCAGCAACAGGACAGTCGCAAGTCATTGACAACGTCGAACACTTGGCGATTGAACTGAAGGAGCAGGCGGAGCAGCTTCGCAAAGTCATTACCCGTTTCAAGATATAGGCTTTTTGAAGACCAATCATCCAGAAAATATATTTTGTAAAGGAATGTTCATTGTAGCATAATACAATAACATTCTTTTTTTTTATCACTTGCGTTAAAATATAGGCAATAAAGGGAAACTTCCATCAGGGACGATTCATGCCCCGCTGGGAAATGGCAGTTTTAGCAATCGGGCGATAGTGGCCGCCCTCCCCTCGCTTTATCCGGTTTCCGGAAACAGGGTGCTGCAGCCAGTTAATGCGGGAAAAATCATTTACAAAGGAGAAGATATAAATGAAAGTAGCAATCGCATCAGATCATGGCGGAATCAATCTGCGTGAAGAAATCAAATCGTTAATGGATGAAATGGGAATTGAATATGAGGATTTCGGCTGTGACTGTAAGACATCAGTGGACTATCCAGATTACGCCCTTCCGGTAGCGGAGAAAGTGGCAAAGGGAGAATTCGATAAAGGCATCCTGATCTGCGGGACAGGAATCGGCATGAGCATTGCTGCCAACAAAGTAAAAGGCATCCGTTGCGCCCTTGTCCATGATGTATTTACTGCAAAGGTTACGAGAGAGCACAACGACAGCAATATGATCGCAATGGGCGAGCGTGTCATCGGCGCCGGATTGGCAAGGGAGATTGCGCGCACATGGCTGACAAGCCAGTTCGAAGGCGGCCGCCATGCGAACAGGGTGAATAAAATCACTGAATACGAATCACACCAATAATCAGCCTTTTCGACAAACAATATGAAAAGGAGGCGGAATGATGGAAAGCTTATCTGTGCAAATCGGGCAGCAGCTGCCGGCAATTCTGGAAACGCTGGAAGAGAATCCTCATTTTAGCCGCTGTAAACTGCTCGTGGTCGGTTGCAGTACAAGTGAAGTGGCTGGGCAAAGAATCGGAACGGCTGGAACTGAGGAAGTTGCCGCCGGCATTTTCCGCATCATCATGTCCTTTGCGGAGCGGCACAATCTGAAAGTCGCTTTCCAATGCTGCGAGCATCTGAACCGGGCATTGGTGACAGATGCGGAGACCATGGAATTACGCGGATACACGGAAGTATCCGCTATCCCGGTACGGACAGCGGGAGGGGCAATGGCCGCTTATGCATATCGCCATATGAATCAGCCGGTGCTCGTTGAACAAGTCGAGGCAGAAGCGGGAATCGATATAGGAGAAACGCTGATCGGCATGCACCTTACACATGTGGCCGTGCCGGTCCGTCCTGTCCGGAACAGTTTAGGGCAGGCACGCGTCACAATGGCTGTCACAAGGCCTAAGCTGATCGGGGGAAGCCGTGCAGTTTACGAGACTGATGGAAGCTGTACATAAATGAAAAGACAGATTCGCATCTATACGAACGAAAAATAATTTAAATGAGTAAATGTTCGTCTTTTCAAGATTGTATTCTATATACACGTTGTCAATATATGAGACTATCTTCTATAAGACGAACATGTTAAAATAAGGTGAATTTTCTAAAAATAAAGGCAGTGTAAGTAATGTTCAAGGAGGATGGCAATGGAATTTTTGAAAAAGCAGGATGAACAGGTATATAACGTCATTCAGGACGAGTTAAGCCGCCAAAGAAGCAAAATCGAGCTGATTGCTTCGGAGAATTTCGTAAGCATGGCCGTAATGGAGGCACAAGGATCCGTTCTGACAAATAAATATGCAGAAGGCTACCCGGGCAGACGTTATTATGGAGGCTGCGAGCATGTAGATGTGGTTGAGGACCTTGCCAGAGAAAGGGCTAAGCAAATATTCGGGGCTGAGTATGCAAATGTGCAGCCGCACTCAGGCGCGCAGGCAAACATGGCTGTTTATTTCACAATCCTGGAGCCTGGCGATACGGTGCTTGGCATGAACTTATCACATGGAGGGCATCTGACGCACGGAAGCCCCGTCAATTTCAGCGGTGTACAATATAACTTCGTGGAATATGGGGTCGACAAGGATACCCACCGCATAGATTATGAAGATGTCCTGAAGAAGGCAAAAGAACATAAACCTAAGCTGATTGTTGCCGGGGCAAGCGCGTATCCGCGTGAAATAGACTTTAAGAAATTCAGGGAAATCGCTGATGAAACAGGGGCTTACCTGATGGTGGATATGGCTCACATTGCCGGTCTTGTAGCAGCTGACCTGCATCCGAATCCAGTGCCTTATGCTGACTTTGTAACAACTACTACACATAAAACACTTCGGGGTCCACGCGGCGGGATGATTTTGTGCAAGGAAGAGTTCGGCAAGAAAATCGATAAATCAATCTTCCCGGGCATCCAAGGCGGACCGCTGATGCATGTAATCGCTGCAAAAGCAGTGGCGCTAGGGGAAGTGCTTAACACTTCCTTCAAAGACTACGCAGGGAAAATCGTATCGAATGCAAAGCAGCTGGCTGCGGCCTTGAAAAAAGAAGGCTTCAGCCTCGTTTCCGACGGTACGGATAACCATTTGCTGCTGGTGGATGTAAGGACTGTGAATCTTACAGGAAAAGCGGCAGAAAAAATTCTGGATGAAGTCGGCATCACAGTTAATAAAAATACAATACCATTCGACCCGGAAAGCCCATTTGTGACAAGCGGAATCCGGATTGGCACGGCTGCCGTCACATCCCGTGGCTTTAAAGAAGAGGATATGGATGAGATTGCTGCCATCATCGGATTGGCATTGAAAAACCCGGAAGACAGCCTGAAGCTGGCAGAGGCAACGAAACGAGTTGAAGCCCTGTCCCGCAAAAATGTGCTGTACCCTTCCTTATAAGACATGATGGAAACTGCGGAACTGCTGCCCGAAGGGGCGGCTCCGCAGTTTTTTATCGAGTGTGCAAAAGTGAAGATTTATCGAGACTTGTCTAACCATGTTGCTCTTCTAATATGTTATTTGTTAAAATGGACAGAAGTGTGACTTTTATTTAAACTACATATTTTCAAATAGAAAAGGAGTGCTCCTGCATGGCAAAAGTATATGTGTTCGACCACCCGTTAATTCAGCATAAATTAACGTACATCCGTGAAAAATCCACAGGGACAAAAGAGTTCAGAGAATTGGTGGACGAAGTGGCAACGCTTATGGCCTTCGAAATCACTCGTGATATGCCTTTAGAAGAGATTGAGATTGAAACACCTGTAGAAAAAGCAACATCAAAAGTATTATCAGGCAAAAAACTCGGTATCGTGCCGATCCTGCGTGCAGGAATCGGAATGGTGGATGGCATCCTGAAATTGATCCCAGCCGCTAAAGTAGGACATATCGGATTGTATAGGGATCCGAAAACATTGATGCCGGTTGAGTATTATGTGAAGCTTCCAAGCGATGTCGAAGAAAGGGACTTCATCGTAGTCGATCCTATGCTGGCGACAGGAGGATCAGCCATCGAGGCAATCCACTCCTTGAAAAAACGAGGCGGCAAAAACATTAAATTCATGTGCTTGATTGCGGCTCCGGAAGGCGTAGATGCACTGAAAAAAGCACATCCGGATGTGGATATCTACATCGCTGCACTGGATGAAAAATTGAACGAAAAAGGATATATTGTCCCTGGATTGGGAGATGCAGGAGACCGATTGTTCGGAACGAAATAATCCAGCCCGGAAAGAGTAGGAGATGATATTGTGGCTAAACGGATTAAAGTTATGACTATATTCGGTACAAGGCCGGAAGCAATCAAAATGGCTCCATTGGTACTGGAGCTTGAAAAGCAGTCGGAGCATTTTGAATCAATCGTGACTGTGACAGCACAGCACAGACAGATGCTCGATCAAGTGCTTGAGATTTTTTCAATCAAGCCAGACCACGACCTGAACATCATGAAAGACCGCCAGACACTTGTTGATGTTACAACAAGGGGCCTGGAGGGACTGGACAAGGTTATGAAAGAAGTCCAGCCTGACATTGTTCTTGTTCACGGTGACACAACCACAACCTTCATTGCAGGGCTTGCGGCTTTCTATAATAAGATTGTGGTAGGGCATGTCGAAGCCGGCTTGCGTACATGGACTAAATATTCACCATATCCGGAGGAAATGAACAGGCAGCTGACAGGTGTAATGGCAGATCTGCACTTTGCGCCGACGCCGAAATCAGCTCAGAACCTGTTGAATGAAAACAAACCGGAAGATGCGATTTTCATTACGGGCAACACGGCAATTGATGCTCTGACAACGACGGTGAAGGATGAATACAGCCACCCTGTCCTTGACAAGCTGGGAGACGACCGCCTGATTCTGTTGACTGCGCATCGACGCGAAAACCTCGGTGAACCGATGAGGAACATGTTCAAAGCGGTTAAGCGCATTGTTGAAGAGCATGATGATGTGCAGGTTATTTATCCGGTGCACCTGAATCCAGTTGTACGTGAAATCGCGGATGAAATTCTCGGGAACGATCCTAGAATCCAGCTGATCGAGCCTTTAGATGTATATGACTTCCATAACTTTGCTTCCCGCGCCCATCTGATTCTTACAGATTCAGGCGGCGTTCAGGAAGAGGCTCCTTCACTTGGCGTACCGGTCCTTGTTCTTCGCGATACGACTGAGCGTCCGGAAGGAATAGAAGCGGGCACTCTGAAACTGGCCGGAACAGAAGAAGAAACTATTTATGGACTGGCGAAAGAACTGCTTACAGACCAGGAAGCGTACGAGAAGATGGCTAAAGCGGCAAACCCTTACGGAGACGGACAAGCTTCTAAACGCATTGCAGATGCAATCCGTTATTACTTCAAAGAAACAGCGGAAGCACCGGCTCCATATAATCCATTGGATAAGTAAGTTCCGGAAACTTACTATATAGAACACACCCTGACTTTAGGGTGTGTTTTTTTGTGTGTTTTTTTGTTCCCTTAATAAAAAAAGTGTGAATATCATCCGCAATAAAAATAACAATATAAGCATAGGAGGTTACTTCATTGGCCAAATATCTTATATGCATTTGTATGGCGGCGGTTTGCCTGGCTGCAGGACAGCCTGTTGTGCCGGCTGCATTCCAGGCTCCAGAAGTGCCGCCCGGATATTATGAGGAGGAAATTGTATCGATTGTATTGACGAAGGAACGGTTTGATGAGAAACAATGGGAAATCTGGCGCCGAATGCACCCGGAGTTATCGTTCAGGAAACGGTATCGGCATGCCTTCCATGGATTTTCGGTTAAGGGGAAGAGAAGCAGCATACAGAAGCTTAAGTCTTCAATAGAACAAGAAGGAGTGTTCGAAGCCCATACATACAAGGCAACCATATCGAAAAGTGTTCCATTTATCGGAGGTTCCGAGATTCGCGGGATATTCGATGAAAATGATGAAAGGCTTACAGGCAAAGGCATAAAAGTAGGGATTATTGATACAGGCATCGATTATACACATCCGGATTTGAGGGATTCCTACAAAGGCGGGAGAGATCTCGTTGATGGAGACGCAGACCCGATGGAAACGAAGGGCCCGGACTTGCTGAAAACCTTGCACGGAACCCACGTTGCAGGAATCATAGGGGCAAACGGAAAGCTGAAGGGCATGGCTCCGGAAGCCGAACTGTATGCATACAGGGCGCTTGGGCCAGGCGGTGCCGGAACGACAGAAAGTGTGATTGCAGCTATTGAAGCGGCGATTGAAGACAAGGTGGATGTCCTGAATCTGTCGCTCGGCAACGAAATCAACGGGCCTGACCTGCCGATTACGATTGCATTGAATAAGGCTGTCCAAAAAGGGATTACGGCCGTTGTCTCAAATGGCAACTCCGGGCCGGAGCCTTGGACTGTCGGGTCTCCCGGCACATCTACCGAAGCTATCTCAGTCGGAGCTTCTTCTCCTCCGCTGAAAGTGCCCTTTATACAGGCAGGATTAGGAAGTGCAAGTTTGCAGGCGGAACTGCAGCCAGTGCAGGGCGCCGCCCCATGGGCCTTTCATTCAACTGAACTGCTGATGGACGGCGGGAAAGGAAGGGCAGATGACGTTGCGGGCGGAAAGGGCCGGATCCTGCTGATCCGCAGAGGAGGCTCGACTCTTGAAGCAAAAATCAAAAACGCCCAAAAAGCAGGAGCAAAAGGTGTGATCTTCTATAATAATTCATCACTGCCATTTGTAGCCGGCATTGAAAAGGAAGTTAGCCTGCCGGTTGCGTTCATCACGAAAGAAAAGGGAGCGCGCTTGAAGAGAATGCTGGACACGGAAAAAGACCTGCCGATTAAAAGCTCATTCCGTATGAGGGAGGATGTTCTTGCTAATTTCAGCTCAAGGGGCCCTGTCACGGTCAACTGGGAGATCAAGCCCGATGTTGTCGCCCCTGGAATGGCGATAAAAAGTACGGTTCCGAGCGGATACTTGACCCTTCAAGGGACGAGCATGGCAGCTCCGCATGTTGCCGGTGCGGCTGCACTGTTGAAGCAGGCCCACCCCGATTGGTCCCCTTCAAAGATCAAGTCGGCGCTCATGACGACAGCTAAGGTTCTCGAAGATGGCGGCAAGGACTATATGGTTTTTGAGCAGGGTGCGGGGCGAATCAGGATTGCAGACGCGGTGAAGGCGGATACGTTTTTATATCCGAGTTCCTTGACTTTCGGGATGTACAGGCCAGTTAATGGCGATGAAAAGCACCAAAAGGAACTGCTCATTGAAAACGGTAGCCAGGTGACGAAGCACTATTCATTCAGTGTGCCTAAGGATGAGAAAGGCCTGACATGGGATATTCCAGCCAGTTTTTCATTAGGCCCGAAAGAAAAGAAGAAGGTTTCAATAAGCCTTTCGATTGATGCCGGAAAAGTGGAAGAAGGAATATATGAAGGAAATGTTTTGATTTCCGAGGGGACGAAGCAATTTCACATTCCCTACTTATATATAAGTAACGAACCGGATTACCCCGGTGTAATGGGATTTGAGTTCCTTGATGGGGACGGAGAGGGCCTGTATAAGTATGAAATGTATCTGCCTTCTGGGGGCGACGAACTCTTAATCGCTCTATATGAAATGGATACATTCCGTTATGCCGGCTGTATTGAGTATGCCGCTCCTGCACCAAGCGGATTTGTCCGGAAAGAAATCCCGAAAGAGAAGCTGCCGTTGTCGGGAGACTTCCATGCAGTTGTTTTTCTGAAAAAAGGGGGAAGGCAGCAAACCTTTCATACAACGATTAACATTCAATGATATCCATACACGCCAACTGGATACAAGACCCATTTTTTCTAAAAATGTGAACATATAGTTAAATTTGGCGTCCAGTCTACATTTCCACAGCGCTCTAATTGACAACACCAACCGCCTATTGTATTATAACTTAGGATATTGAATAAAAGGGTTTTCATATTTTTGGAAAATTTAAGGTTTTAAAGCCTTTCTATTTTTCTTGGCGAAAATACCTTTTTAATTGCACAAAAAATTATACCCAAATGGTGAAATTGCCAAACCGGCAGCTTGGAATTTTGTTTTTGTAATCAATATAATTCAGAAAATAAAATTTATTAGCGGATTTTTGGGCAGTGCGAGGAAAATTACCTTATAATGCAATAAAAACCAGGGAGAATAGGAATATATGCTAGAACTGGACTGCATGTTGAAAAGGCAGCTGAGGTACATAATATATATATTGGCGATCCTGGTTCTCGGTTGGGGCTTTACGGATTATCAGGCCATTTTTGCGGGGCTGATAGTAGGTACGGCCTTTAGTATGTTCAATATATGGCTTCTTGCCAGAAAATCGGGGCAGGTTGGCGAAGCGGCGGCTAGCGGCCGTTCAGTCCGTTCGTTGGGGAGCGCTTCAAGGTTTGCGACGGCGATCCTTGCCGCGATGATTGCCATGAAATACCCCGAACATGTTAATATCTACAGTACAGTAGCGGGATTAATGACAGCCTATGTTGTCATGATTATAGATTTTTATATCCATAAATCATATGTCAGTAACGAGGAAGAGAGGTGAAAACTCTTGGATCATGGTGCTCCTATAGTTGAATTTTTTGGTACCGGCCTTTATGTGAACCTTTCCAACATCTTTATGATTGCTGTTGCGACGGTTCTAACAGGTGCCATAGCATTTATTTGTACACGCAGGCTGGCTATGAGGCCTACCGGGCTGCAAAACTTTATGGAATGGGTTGTAGACTTTGTAAAAGGCATTGTGAGCAGTACGATGGATTGGAAAACAGGCGGGCGCTTCCTTATGCTCGGGCTGACACTCCTTCTATACATATTTATTTCGAATATGTTGGGACTTCCGTTCGCCGTATTGGTTGATCACGACCTATGGTGGAAATCACCGACAGCGGATCCTGCCGTCACCCTTGCATTAGCATTGATGGTCATGCTGTTGACACATTTCTATGCAATCCAAATGAAAGGCCTGAAGGAATACGGGAAAGATTATCTTCGCCCTGTAGGATTCCTGCTGCCGATCAAAATCATCGAGGAATTTGCGAATACATTGACGCTCGGTCTGCGGCTTTACGGTAACATCTACGCAGGTGAGATCCTGTTGACCCTGTTGGCGGGACTGGCTACAAGCAGTGTGTTTGGAGCTCTCGGCGCCGCTATCCCTATGATCGCTTGGCAAGGGATATCGATTTTCATTGGTGCAATTCAAGCATATATCTTTACAATGTTAACGATGGTTTATATGGCTCACAAAGTGAGTTCCGACCATTAATATAAATATGTTGGACAAAGACAAAGACTATTAAATAAAACAATTTTAGGAGGATATTTAACATGGGTCTTTTAGCAGCTGCAATCGCAGTAGGTTTAGGTGCACTTGGTGCCGGTATCGGTAACGGTTTGATCATTTCTCGTACAATTGAGGGTATTGCCCGCCAGCCAGAATTGCGTGGTGTACTTCAAACAACTATGTTCATCGGGGTTGGTTTGGTTGAGGTTATTCCGATCATCGCCGTTGTTATCGCGTTCATGACTATTGGCGGCTAATATTTAAAGAAGGGTTATTCATGGCGAAGATCACTACCAGAGACCTTCGCCATTCCTTTTAGATAGGGCCACCCGCGCACATCTGTGTATTTTTAAAGACGATTAAAAGTGATTACTTTTTGATTTATAAAAATGACATCTTTTTTATAAGAGACTCTTTGAAAGGAGTGAACCGAACGTGTTAACAAACAGTTATGCTATAGGGGCTAGTGTAGGCCACTTCAATGCCCTGGAAATCGTGTTCCAGGTAGTATGTTTCATCGTATTGTTAGCATTCCTTAAAAAATTCGCATGGGGTCCTCTAATCGGCATCATGAAGCAGCGTGAAGAGCATGTTGCGAATCAGATTGATGAGGCGGAAAAAACGAAAGCGGATGCAGTAAAGTATCTGGAAGAACAGCGTGAATTGCTGAACCAGTCCCGTGTTGAGGCTCAGAGCCTGATCGAAAACGCGAAAAAACAAGGCGATATGCAGCGTGAAGAAATCATCGCTACAGCCCGCCAGGAAGCTGAGCGCATTAAAGACAGTGCTAAGCGTGAAATCCAGACGGAAAAAGAAAAAGCGGTTGCAGCGCTTCGCGAGCAAGTGGCTTCTCTATCCGTTATGATTGCTTCTAAAGTGATCGAAAAAGAATTGACTGAAGCAGATCAACAAAAATTGATCGAAGATTATCTTCAAGAGGCAGGCGAAGATAAATGAGCAACACAATCGTAGCGAAACGTTATGCAAATGCTCTTTTTGAAATTGCCAAAGAAAAGCAGACTCTTGGAACAACAGCTGAGGAAGCGCGTGCAGTAAAGGGTGCTATCTTAGCAAACCCTGGCCTTGTGGCTTTCCTAAAACACCCGAAGATCGGCGCTGCGCAAAAAATGCAGGTGCTTGATGAGGTTTTCAGCACCGTTTCGGCCGACACTCGCAATACATTGAAGCTGATGGCAGAACGCCAGCGGACAGATGAAATTGCCCAAATGGCTTCTGAATTAGTCGAATTGATAAATGAAGAACAATCTGTTGCAGATGCACAAGTATATACGACTCGCCCGTTATCGGATGCGGAAAGAGAAGCAATCTCTTCTGTTTTTGCGGCGAAAGTAGGGAAGCAGTCTTTAAGAATTGAAAATATCGTAGATAGCACTCTGATCGGCGGTTTGAAACTGCGCATCGGTAACCGTATTTTTGATGGCAGCATTCAAGGCAAGCTAAATCGTCTCGAGAGGCAGCTACTTACTCAACAATCGTAGATAGGGGTGAATTTCATGAGCATTAAAGCTGAAGAAATCAGTGCGCTGATAAAAAAGCAAATTGAAAACTATCAGTCAGAGATCGAAGTAAGCGATGTAGGTACAGTCATCACTGTCGGTGATGGTATCGCGCGTGTACATGGTCTTGATAATGTTATGTCTGGAGAACTTGTAGAGTTTTCTAACGGTGTCATGGGTATGGCACAAAACCTTGAGTCAAATAACGTCGGTGTTGTAATCCTAGGGCCATTCACGGAAATTCGTGAAGGTAGCGACGTAAAACGTACAGGACGCATCATGGAAGTACCGGTTGGTGAAGAACTGATCGGACGCGTGGTGAATCCGCTTGGACAGCCGGTTGACGGACAAGGTCCAATCAAAACGACAAAAACTCGTCCAATTGAAAGCCCAGCTACTGGCGTAATGGACCGTAAATCAGTTCATGAACCGCTTCAAACAGGGATCAAAGCCATTGATGCCCTTGTACCGATCGGACGCGGACAACGTGAATTGATCATCGGTGACCGCCAAACAGGTAAAACATCTGTTGCAATCGATACAATTCTGAACCAGGCTGACCAAAACATGATCTGTATCTATGTTGCAATCGGCCAAAAAGAGTCAACTGTACGTTCAACAGTAGAAACACTGCGCAAATATGGCGCTCTAGACTACACAATCGTTGTAACTGCTTCAGCATCCCAACCAGCTCCGCTTCTATACCTTGCTCCTTATGCAGGTGTTGCAATGGGTGAACACTTCATGTTCGAAGGCAAACACGTATTGGTAGTATATGATGATCTTTCAAAACAAGCAGCCGCTTACCGTGAGCTGTCACTATTGCTGCGCCGTCCTCCAGGCCGTGAAGCATTCCCAGGGGATGTATTCTACTTGCATTCACGCTTATTGGAACGTGCAGCTAAGCTGAATGATACACTTGGTGCGGGTTCAATCACAGCACTTCCGTTTGTTGAAACGCAAGCAGGGGATATCTCCGCATACATTCCGACAAACGTTATCTCCATCACGGATGGACAAATTTTCCTTCAATCAGATCTATTCTTCTCAGGTGTACGCCCAGCGATCAACGCCGGTCTATCCGTATCCCGTGTAGGTGGATCTGCTCAAATTAAAGCAATGAAAAAGGTTGCCGGTACTTTGCGTCTTGACTTGGCTTCATTCCGTGAGCTTGAATCATTCGCGCAGTTCGGTTCAGACCTTGATAAAGCGACTCAAGCGAAGCTTTCACGTGGTGCGCGTACAGTAGAAGTATTGAAACAAGACTTGCATAAACCGCTTAAAGTGGAAAAACAAGTTATGATTCTTTTTGCTTTGACTCGCGGACACTTGGATGATATCCCAGTAGGAGATATCCGCCGTTTTGAAGCTGAGTTCTTAAGCTGGTTAGACCACAACCACACTTCCTTGTTGGAAACGATCCGTACAACAGGCGACCTTCCGAAAGATGACGAAATGGTGGCAGCAATCACTGAGTTCAAGAAAACTTTCGTAGCGTCTGCATAATGTTTCCGACTAAATGAAAAGGGTGGTGAGAAAGAATGGCATCTTTACGCGATATTAAGTCTCGTATCACATCTACCAAAAAGACGAGCCAAATCACGAAAGCCATGCAAATGGTGTCTGCTTCCAAATTAAGCCGTGCTGAAGCAAACGCAAAAGCGTTTGTTCCTTACATGGACAAAATCCAGGAAGTAGTGGCCAGCATTGCTACAGGCAATACGGATGCTTCCCATCCTATGCTTGTATCGCGCCCAGTAAAGAGAACCGGGTATGTCGTATTCACGTCCGACCGTGGTTTGGCTGGCGCGTATAACAGCAGTGTTCTCCGTCAGGTTTTTCAAACGATTAAGCAAAACCATAAATCAGAGGATGAGTACGGGATTATCGTAATCGGGCGTGTGGGCAGCGAGTTCTTTAGAGCCCGCAACATGAATATCGTTTATGAAATCACCGGTGTATCCGACCAGCCGGTATTCGATGATATCAGCGATCTGACAAGAAAAACAGTTGGCATGTTCGCAGATGGAACATTCGATGAACTGTACTTATACTACAATCACTTCGTGAGTGCGATTCAGCAGGACGTTACGAAGAAACAGCTGCTTCCTTTAACGGATTTGGCGCCATCTTCAAAAACACTGTCCTATGAATTTGAACCTTCAGCCGAGGAAATTCTTGAAGTATTGCTTCCTCAATATGCGGAAAGCTTAATTTATGGTGCACTGTTAGACGGAAAAGCAAGTGAGCATGCAGCTCGTATGAGTGCGATGAAAAGTGCCACAGACAATGCGACGGAACTTATTGATAATCTTTCCATCGTATACAACAGGGCACGCCAAGCGGCAATCACGCAGGAAATCACCGAAATCGTCGGTGGCGCGGCTGCTTTGGAATAAACCAATGAATATCAATCGGGAGGAGATGTGTTCTCCTTCCGAATCCAAATAATAGAACGTGTTGCAATAGTATTGATAGGAGGGAAAACGATGAATAAAGGACACATTAATCAAGTTACGGGTCCAGTTATCGACGTAAAGTTCGAAAGCGGAAAGCTTCCTGAACTTTACAATGCATTAAAAGTTAAAAATGCAGCGACTGGTGAAACCCTGACTCTAGAAGTTGCCCTTCATTTAGGTGATGATACAGTTCGTACGGTTGCGATGTCTTCTACAGACGGCATTACCCGTGGAGCTGAAGTTATTGATACCGGTGCCCCAATTTCCGTACCGGTGGGAGATGTAACATTAGGCCGGGTATTCAACGTACTGGGCGAAAATATTGACTTGTTCGATCCGCTGCCGGCAGATGTGCGAAAAGATCCAATCCACAGACAGGCACCGAGCTTCGAAAAGCTTTCTACACAAGTTGAAATCCTTGAAACTGGAATTAAAGTAGTTGACCTGCTTGCCCCTTACATTAAAGGTGGTAAAATCGGCTTATTCGGTGGTGCCGGAGTAGGGAAAACTGTATTGATTCAGGAATTGATCAACAACATCGCGCAAGAACACGGCGGTATCTCTGTATTCGCCGGTGTTGGTGAGCGTACTCGTGAAGGAAATGACCTTTTCCACGAGATGAGCGATTCTGGCGTTATCAAGAAAACAGCAATGGTGTTCGGACAAATGAACGAGCCGCCGGGCGCACGTATGCGTGTAGCACTTAGCGGTCTTACAATGGCTGAATACTTCCGTGATGAGC
The DNA here is from genome assembly GCA_934215995.1 of uncultured Bacillus sp. Lineage (GTDB taxonomy): Bacteria > Bacillota > Bacilli > Bacillales > DSM-1321 > Bacillus_AD. The sequence continues at coordinate 17,327 of CAKQBC010000003.1, forward strand.
AAGGACAAGACGTATTGTTCTTCATCGATAACATTTTCCGTTTCACGCAAGCAGGTTCTGAAGTATCCGCCTTGCTTGGACGTATGCCTTCCGCGGTAGGTTACCAGCCTACATTGGCAACAGAGATGGGCCAATTGCAAGAGCGTATCACGTCAACAAGCGTAGGTTCTGTTACTTCCATCCAGGCAATCTACGTGCCAGCCGATGACTACACGGATCCGGCTCCGGCAACAACTTTCGCCCACTTGGATGCAACAACAAACCTTGAGCGTAAGCTTTCTGAAATGGGTATCTACCCTGCGGTGGATCCACTTGCTTCAACTTCCCGTGCATTGACGCCAGAAGTTGTTGGAGAAGAGCATTATGAAGTGGCACGTAACGTTCAGCAAACATTGCAGCGTTACAGAGAGCTTCAAGACATCATCGCGATCCTTGGTATGGATGAGCTGAATGAAGAAGATAAACAGACTGTTGCGCGTGCTCGCCGCATCCAGTTCTTCTTGTCCCAAAACTTCCACGTTGCGGAACAGTTCACTGGACAGCCAGGATCTTATGTACCGGTTAAAGAAACGGTAAAAGGCTTCAAGGAAATCCTTGAAGGCAAATACGACGATCTTCCGGAAGATGCTTTCCGTCTAGTTGGAAGAATCGAAGAAGTAGTTGAAAAAGCAAAAGCAATGGCTTAATCTTGGGACCTAGGAGGGTATGAAATGAAGACAGTAGAAGTCAGTGTTGTCACTCCTGATGGCCCAGTATATAACGGTGAAGCTGAAATGGTCAGCACAAAAGCGCAAAGCGGAGAGCTCGGAATATTGCCTAACCATATTCCAATGGTCGCCCCGCTGCAAATTGGTGCTGTACGCCTGAAAAAGGATGGAAAAACAGAATACGTTGCAGTAAGCGGCGGATTTTTGGAAGTGCGTCCTGATAAGGTAACCATCTTGGCTCAATCTGCCGAATTGGCCGAAACAATCGACCTTGCCCGTGCGAAGGCTGCCAAAGCGCGTGCGGAAGTCCGTCTTCAGGACAAAAGGGAAGAACTTGACCATAAGCGTGCTGAGTTGGCTTTAAAACGTGCCATCAATCGAATTTCAGTATATGAAAGCCTAAAATAATGAAACCGCCCGATATGCCGGGCGGTTTTTTTCTATAGATTTTTAAGTATGGGCAAACTGTACGGATTAGTGTGTTATAATTATCCAAAAGTATCCAGCTGAGAAATGACAAACGGGGTACAGATGGCGATCGAATAGAATTCCTCCTCTCTTCCCGGAGAAAAACGGGTGGCTTATCGACACCATTTTTTAACAATGTTATAATTTGTATGCGGTTACATTATAGGAAAAATAGGTGTTTGGGAGCTGGGGGCATAAGCCTGCGCTTCTTTAGCATATATATAAACAAAGGGGGAGGGGCATGGATTTATTTAACCTGTACCAGAATAATTACCTGATTGTAACTGTCTTTCTGTGTCTTGGGATTATCTTGCCGATTGTAGCGCTCTTTTTGGGCAAGCTGTTGCGCCCATATAAGCCAAGTGAAGCAAAGTATACGACGTATGAAAGCGGAATCGAACCCTTGCAGGATTCAAGGGTGCAATTCAATGTGCGCTATTATATGTTCGCTCTTCTGTTTGTCATCTTTGATGTGGAAACAGTCTTCCTGTATCCATGGGCAGTTGCATACAATAAATTAGGAATATTCGCATTAGTCGAGATGCTTATCTTCGTATTCATGCTTTTGATAGGCCTGATCTATGCTTGGAAAAAGAAGGTGTTGAAATGGACCTGAGGCTGGACGGAATTTCAGAACAGGAAATGGCAGAATTAAGGCAAAATATTTTTCTGGCGACGCTGGAGCAAGTGAAAGGCTGGGCAAGAAGCAATTCGCTCTGGCCGATGACATTTGGTCTTGCTTGTTGTGCAATCGAAATGATGGGTGTCGGTTCCTCCCATTATGACCTGGATCGGTACGGTTCATTTTTCCGTACATCGCCAAGGCAATCCGACGTGATGATTGTTTCGGGAACCGTTACGAAAAAAATGGCTCCTATTATCAGACGTCTATACGATCAGATGCCTGAGCCGAAATGGGTAATCGCGATGGGTTCCTGTGCAACGGCAGGCGGTCCATACGTAAAGTCATACAGTGTAGTCAAGGGAGTCGACCAGATTGTACCCGTTGATGTCTATATACCTGGATGTCCCCCAAATCCAGCAGCATTGATGTATGGAATCAATAAACTGAAGGAAAAAATTCGCTACGAAGCAAAAACCGGGAAGAAGGTGATGTAGAGTGAGCGAAAAAGAAAAGGAACAGCAGACTGGAAAGACGGCAGACGCAAAAGCAAAGGCAGCAGCGGCGGCTAAGGCAAAAGCGGCAGCACTCGCCAAGCAGGAGGCAAAAGCAGAAGGAGCCGCAGAGACAGGAGCAGCAGATGAAAAATCCAAAGCAGCAGCAGCGGCGAAGGCAAAAGCGGCGGCAGCACTCGCCAAGCAGGAGGCAAAAGCAGAAGGAACCGCAGAGACAGGAGCAGCGGATGAGAAATCTAAAGCGATAGCGGCAGCGAAAGCGAAGGCAGCAGCAGCGGCAAAGGCAAAAGCGGCGGCAGCAGCAAAGGCAAAAGGGGTTGCTGAACCGGAGACAGATACAGCTCCAGAAGAAAGCAAGCCTCCCTCAGCAAATCAACCATTACTGGATCGATATGTGAAATTGATCGAAATACACCTCGGCAGCGGCGCTTTGGAAGAATCCTATATTAATAGTATGTCCAAGGACGCACCCACCCTAGTCATTAAACCGGACTATTACTTCAAAGTGGCTGAATTATTCAAGCACCATGAACAACTCCAATTTGAGTATGTCTCTGAACTTCACGGCACAGATTACGTAACGCACATGGAAGTCTATGTGTATTTATATTCATATGCCCATAAACAGCCTGCCGTCCTGAAAGTGAAGCTTGATAGGGAAAACCCTGTCATCCCGTCTCTCGTGCCTTTATGGGAAGGGGCTAATTGGCCTGAATGCGAGGCATATGACCTGCTTGGTATCATATTCGATAATCATCCGGAACTGAAAAGAATCCTGCTGGGGGAGGAGTGGATCGGCCATCCTCTCAGAAAAGATTACGAGCCGCACGATGTGGAGGTATAGACAATGATACGAACAGAAGAAATGCTCTTAAATGTCGGTCCCCAGCATCCAAGTACGCATGGCGTTTTCCGTTTGGTAGTCAAGATAGACGGAGAAATCATCACTGAAGCGACCCCGGTTATCGGCTATTTGCACAGGGGTACCGAAAAGCTGGCAGAAAACCTGCAATATACACAAATTATTCCATACACAGACCGATTGGATTACCTGGCGGGCATGACGAACAATTATGTTCTCTGCCATGCCGTTGAAACTATGATGGGCCTCGAAGTGCCGGAGCGTGCCGAGTATTTGCGGATTCTGGCGATGGAGCTGGGAAGGGTGGCAAGCCATCTTGTCTGGTGGGGGACATACTTGCTCGATATAGGTTCAATCAGCCCGTTTCTCTATGCATTCAGGGAGCGTGAAATGATTCTGAACATGCTGAACGAACTATCGGGAGCACGTCTGACCTTCAACTATATGCGTGTCGGGGGTGTGAAATGGGACGCGCCGGATGGCTGGATCGAAAAAGTCAGGGATTTTGTCCCTTACATGCGTGAACAGCTTAAGGGATACCATGACCTTGTGACAGGGAACGAAATCTTCATGAACAGGATCAAGGGAGTCGGAACTTATACGAAGGAAGATGCACTTGCCTATTCATTGAGCGGCGCCAATTTAAGGAGCACCGGCGTGAAATGGGATCTGCGTAAGGATGAACCCTACAGCATTTATGACCGGTTTGACTTTGATGTTCCCGTAAGGACGGAAGGGGATGCTTGGGCACGCTATCATTGCCGTCTGGAGGAAATCGAAGAATCCTTGAAAATCATTGAGCAGGCTGTTGAGCAATTTCCAGGTGAAGGTGCTATTCTTGGAAAGGTACCGAAGGTCATTAAAGTGCCGGCAGGAGAAGCGTTTGTGCGCATAGAAGCGCCGCGCGGCGAAATCGGCTGTTACATATCCAGTGATGGAAAACGGGAACCTTATCGATTGAAGTTCCGCCGTCCTTCTTTCTATAATCTGCAAATACTACCGAAGCTTCTGAAGGGGGAAAATATAGCGAATCTCATAGCCATTTTGGGCGCGATCGATATTGTGCTGGGGGAGGTTGACGGCTAATGGTGCAAGATTTGCTCAGTTCACAGGCCGGCCTGATGAATTTCGCCATTTTCTTTTTGCTGGCCACTATTTTTTTGTTTGTGATTCTCGGCTTTGTTACGTTCGCGATTTTGGCGGAACGGAAGGTAATGGGCTTTATGCAGCTGCGCCATGGACCAAGTCATCTTGGCGGGCGTTTCGGTTTGCTTCAGACGGTGGCGGATGTGTTGAAGCTGCTTCTGAAAGAGGACATCATTCCGAAGCTGGCGGACCGTCCGCTCTTCATACTGGCGCCTGTAATTGCATTTACGCCTGCTTTTATGGTCGTGGCGGCACTGCCGTTCACGGAGCATCTGCAGTTTGCTGACATCGGAATCGGGCTGCTTTATTACATTGCCATATCAGGCATCAGCACAATCGGGATCATGGCGGGAGGCTGGGCCTCCAATAATAAATATGCCCTTCTTGGCGGGATGCGTGCAGCTGCGCAAATGATTTCCTATGAAATTCCGCTCGTCATGTCGGTGGTCGGGATCGTCCTATTGACGGGAAGCCTGAATCTGAATGATATCATCGCCGCGCAGGAAAACTACTGGTTTATTTTGCTGCAGCCGCTGGCCTTCATCATCTTTGTCATTTCCTCTGTTGCGGAATTGAACAGGACTCCGTTCGATTTGCCTGAAGCCGAATCGGAGCTGGTGGCCGGCTTCCATACTGAGTACTCCGGCTTTCGATGGGCATTTTTTATGCTGGCTGAATATGTTTACTTATTTGCGATGGCATCATTGACGACCATTTTGTTTTTGGGTGGATGGCTGCCTTTGTTCAGCTTTCTGGACTTTGTCCCGGGAGCCGTATGGTTTGCGGTCAAGTTCAGCATAGTCATATTCGTATTGATTTGGATTCGTGCCTCTTTCCCGCGGATCCGGGCCGATCAACTGATGGAGTTCGGATGGAAGGTGCTGCTGCCGCTGGCGCTCGCCAACATATTCCTGACAGCTGTCATTAAAGAGCTTCTTCAGCTTTTTTAAGAATGATCGGCAAACATAAAAAAGGGGTGGTAACGAATGCTTGGACTCGCCAAAGGACTGAAATATACACTGAAGAACCTGTCACGATCCAAGGTGACCTATGATTATCCGAATGAACCGCTCGCCCTGCCGGACAGGTTCAGGGGCATCCAGAAGTTCTATCCGGAAAAATGCACGGTATGCAATCAATGCGCCAATATTTGCCCGACGGATTGCATTACCTTAACCGGAAAAAAACACCCTGATCCTTCGAAAAAGGGAAAAGTCATAGAGACATATGATATAAATTTTGAAATCTGCATTCTTTGCGACCTTTGTACGGAAGTCTGCCCGACAGAAGCGATTATCATGACCAATAACTTTGAACTGGCCGAATACAGCCGGGACCAGCTGTTCAAAAACCTTCAATGGCTCGATGAGAATGACCAGAATGTGAGAAGGGAGAATAAGCCATGAGTTTATCGGGTGAATTATTAGCCTTCCTGCTCCTTGCTTTTGTGGCGGTCTCATGCGGCATCCTGATGCTGAACCTGCAGAAGGTTGTGCATATGGTAATCGCTGTGGTGTTCACGTTCATCAGCATCGCCGGCTTGTACGTCATGCTGTCGGCTGAGTTCGTGGCTGCTGTGCAAATCCTCATTTATTCGGGAGCCATCACCATTATCATGCTGTTCGGCATCATGCTGACGAAGCATAACGACCAGGAGGCTAAGGAAAAAGAGAAAAGCAGGCTGCACCGTTTTTTTGTCCTGCTTGGTATCATTGGCTTTGCTGCCGTCGTCTATATAGGAATCTATGATTTGGATATCCCGGCTGACCCTGCGCCGCTCCACGAGAATAATACGGAGCAGATCGGGATAGCACTATATTCTGATTTCGTCATTCCGTTTGAACTGACATCTGTCCTGCTGCTTGTGGCCTTGATCGGAGCCGTCATTCTGGCTAAGCGGGACGACGATGAAGAGGAGGCGGAAGAAAAATGACATCCGTACCATTATCGGCATATTTGGTGCTTGCCCTCATATTGTTCTGCATCGGCCTGTATGGCGCTTTGACAAAGAGAAATATAGTCATTGTTCTACTCTGTATCGAGCTGATGCTGAATGCGGCCAATATCAATCTGGTGGCATTCAGCAAGATGGGCCTTACTCCGTCGATCACAGGCCAAGTGTTTTCTTTGTTCACGATTACGGTCGCCGCTGCGGAAGCCGCGGTGGGGCTGGCAATCCTGATTGCCTTGTACAGAAAGAGAAGTACGGTGGATATCACAAAGATAGATTCATTGAAACAGTAAACCGGGAAAGCAGGGCCTCTGCTATAGTCCGGAGTCGGACGGGGGCAATAGAAAAAGCGTGCGTTGAAGGAGAGCCTTTTTCACGCTTTCAGAAGGGGATTTGATACGATGGAGAATGCTTGGATCATACCAATCTTTCCGCTATTCTCATTCTTGTTCCTTCTTCTATTCGGAAGAAGGATGAAAGAGTCCGGTGCCTATATAGGGATATTGATGGCACTTGGTTCTCTCGTCTATTCACTGGTTGTGCTGCTTGAGCGCTTCAATGGGGCCACATTTAAAGCCGAGGCAGTGTGGCTGGCGATAGGGGAATTTGAATTGACGGCGGGATATGAAATTAATCAATTGAATGCTTTGATGCTGGTGATTGTGTCACTTGTAAGCTTTTTGGTGCATGTCTACTCGAAGGCGTACATGCATGGAGATGATCGGCTGCATGTGTTTTATGCTTATTTGGGCCTGTTCACGTTTGCTATGCTCGGGCTTGTGATGGCACCGAACCTCCTGCAGCTATACATATTTTGGGAGCTTGTCGGCGCAGGATCCTTCTTGCTGATCGGGTTTTACTTTTACAAGGAGGAGGCCAAAGCCGCTGCGAAAAAGGCTTTCATTATGACAAGGATTGGCGACGTAGGATTGTTCATTGGCATGATTCTATTGTTTGCGGAAGTCGGAAGCTTTGAATATGATGCCATCTTCCAGGCTGTTGACGATGGGATGATTTCGGGGACTATGATAACCGTGACAGCCATTTTGGTGTTCATAGGAGCTGTAGGGAAGTCTGGGCAATTTCCTCTGCATACATGGCTGCCCGATGCGATGGAAGGGCCTACTCCTGTATCTGCCTTGATTCATGCTGCGACGATGGTGGCGGCGGGTGTCTATCTGGTCGCCGCGATGTATCCGCTTTTTGCCGCCAGTGAAGCAGCTTTGATGACGGTTGCTGTAATCGGGGCTTTCACGGCCATATTTGCGGCCAGCATCGGACTTGTCCAAAAGGATATTAAACGGGTGCTTGCCTATTCGACTGTCAGCCAGCTTGGCTATATGATGCTGGCCCTTGGATCGGCAGGTTACGTTGCGGGCGTTTTTCACCTGATGACGCATGCTTTTTTCAAAGCATTGCTGTTTTTGGCGGCGGGGAGCGTCATACATGCGCTATCCACCCAGAACATTGATGAGATGGGCGGTCTATGGAAGAAAATGAAGTTCACCGCACCCTTGTTCCTTATTGGGACACTCGCGATTTCAGGGGTTCCGTTGCTATCCGGTTTTTTTAGCAAGGATGAAATCCTGATGGCGACGTGGGCTGACGGGCACTATTTCCTGTTCGCTCTTGCCCTTGCGGCAGCATTTTTGACCGCATTCTATATGTTCCGCCTCTTTTTCATGGTATTCACAGGAGAGCACCGGGGATCATCCAAGCGCATTCATGAATCTCCTAAAATGATGGTCTGGCCGATGGTTATCCTCGGGATTTTGGCCGTCTTCAGCGGATATGCCAATACTCCGTGGTTTGGCTCGTTCCTGGGTGATTGGCTCGTAGAAGGCAATCCGGCGCTTGGGTCGGGGCATGCGGAAGGCCCAGGCTGGATCATGGCTGCTGCAACAATCGTTTCGCTTGGCGGGATTCTGCTTGCCTACCTGATGTACAAAAGAAAGAGTTTGGGCGTAAATCTGTTTGGCGGACAAGGGACGATACCCTATGCTGTCCTTTACAATAAATACTACGTGGATGAAATGTACAACTATTCAATCTTGCCTGCCGTCAAGACGATAGCTGTCACATGCGCGTATATTGAGAAATTCCTGATAGAGGGCATTATGGGCGCAGTTTCAGCTGTTGTCGTCCGTCTTGGGAAAATCGGAAGCAGCATGCAAACCGGGCAGGTGCAGCATTATGGCGCTGCCGTGATTGTCGGGCTGGCCTTCATTCTTATTGTTTATGCTGCGGCAGGGGGGTTATTGCGATGAATGATTGGCTGTTGGCCTTGCTTGTTTTCTCCCCTGTAATAGGGATGGTTTTCTTGCTGTTTGCACCAAAACAGAACGAGAAATTGATTAAGCTGATCGGAATTGCTGCAACGCTTCCTGCGCTTATCATATCTGTTTTGCTGTTTTTCTGGCAGCGTGCAGGCTTTAATCTGGGCCGCCTTGATATACACTGGGACTGGTTCCGTTTTGCAGATTTTCCCGAGAATCCGTCCCTGTACGAAGTGCCGTTTGAACTGGGCATTGACGGCTTGTCGCTAGTGATGCTTGTGCTGACGGCAATCCTGTCGACTTTGTCGGCGGTTGCTTCACTTAGCATCAAGCACGGGTGGAAGGGGTATTTCCTGCTGTTTCTGCTTCTTCAAACCGGAATAATGGGCGTGTTTGCGGCAGGTAATCTGATTCTGTTCTTTATTTTCTTTGAAATTACGCTTGTTCCGATGTTTTTCCTAATCGGAAAATGGGGCTATATCGAGAAGGAGCGGGCTGCATACAGTTTCCTGATTTACAACGGCTTAGGCTCCGCCGTCCTTCTGATTGTCATCATGGTATTGTTTGCAAAAACGGGCACGAGCAATATTGCCGCTTTGGAACAGATCATTACGCATGGCGGCATGATGCTGATGTCGAACATATCTGAAGAGCTGAAGTGGGGACTGTTGCTCGGCCTGATTGTGGCGTTTGGCGTGAAGCTGCCGATTTTCCCTCTCCACTCCTGGATGCTTAAGGTCCACGTACAGGCACCGCCGGCCATTGTTATGCTCCATGCCGGCGTGCTTCTGAAAATCGGTGCATTCGGCCTGATTCGTTTCGGGCTTGGCATCTTTCCGGAGCAGTTCAGCGATATAAGTTACTTTATCATTGTGCTAGGTCTGGTGAATCTTTTATATGGGGCGTTTCTTGCCCTCATCCAGAAAGACTTTAAGATGGTGCTCGCCTATTCTTCCATCTCCCATATGGGAATCGTCTTGATCGGAATTGGGGCATTGAATGAGGCCGGCATCCAGGGCGCGATCTTTCAGGTAGTGTCCCATGGACTTATTGCTGCCTTGCTATTCTTCCTGGTCGGAGTCATTTATGAAAGGACCAGGACGTCCATGCTATCTGAACTTGGAGGATTGGCAAAGCTGCTGCCTGTCGCATCCGGATTCCTTTTGGCTGCCGGATTGGCTTCGCTTGGATTGCCGGGCATGTCCGGTTTTGTCGGCGAATTCATGGCTTTTCTGGGGCTTTTCCAAGAAGAGCCTGTCCTGGGGGCTATCGGCGCACTCGGCCTGATCCTAACGGCAGCATATGTATTAAGGGCAGTTCTGTCGATTACATATGGAAAGGGCGGCGAGGCTCCTTCGCACTGGAAGGATATCCAACGTGCTGAATGGCTGCCATTGTGCCTGCTGACAGGGCTGATTGTGCTGATCGGTGTATATCCGTCCATCTTGGTAGAGCCTCTTACAGATACGCTGCAGAATATCATAATGGGATTGGGGGGTGATGGCCGATGAACATGGATACGCTTCTATCTTATAACTGGGGGGCGATGATGCCCGAGTTCATCCTTTTGGGGACTGCGACAGCGCTGGCCTTGATCGATCTGTTCATGCCTGCAAGGGTGAGCCGCCGCCCGCTCGGCTGGTTTGCTATTGCCGGTGTCCTCTCGGCGCTCCTATCCTCTATCAGTCTATTGAATATAGAAGAAGTCAGCATTCTGCATGATACGTTCCTGCTGGATACATTTGCGAAGCTGTTTAAGCTTATTCTCCTATCCGGAGGGATTCTGGTCCTGCTGCTTGCAGAAGGCTACAGTCCGAAAGAGGGCATGAAGGAGACCAGGGGAGAATTTTATTATCTGTTCCTTGCTGCTTTGCTTGGTGCCGTGATGATGGCTTCAAGCGGAGACCTTATCACTTTGTTTGTCGGTTTGGAACTGTTGTCTGTCTCCTCTTATATTCTGGTGGGGATCCGCAAAGATGACCTGAACAGCAATGAGTCAGCGATGAAGTATGTCATCAATGGAGGGATTGCGACTGCCATCACACTCTTCGGAATGAGCTATTTGTATGGGTTGACAGGAAGCACAAACCTGATTGAAATGGGAACCAATATGGCCCAAATCTACGAAGGACAATTCATGTATCTGTATGGCATTGCGTTCTTTATCGTATTTGTCGGCCTGAGCTTTAAGATTGCCGCCGCTCCATTCCATATGTGGGCTCCCGATGTGTATCAAGGGGCGCCGACGCCTGTCACGGCATTTTTGAGCGTTATTTCCAAAACAGCAGGATTTGTGATCATCCTGCGAATCGTTTTGTATTTATTCGTGACAGCACCGGGGGATCTCGACGGTATCTACAGTTTCATGGAAAGGCATAAAATATTTATCGCAGCGATTGCTGCCATAACGATGATTATCGGGAACGTTGTGGCTCTCCGCCAGACAGACATCAAACGTCTTCTCGGATACTCCAGCATAGCCCATGCCGGTTATTTGCTTGTGGCGGTGGCGACGCACGACTTTTTCGCAATCAGCACGATTTGGTTCTATCTGGTGGCTTACCTGTTTATGACGCTTGGGGCATTTGCGGCCATACAATATGTATCCGACCGGACAGGTTCCTCGGAGATATCGGTATTTGCCGGGCTGCATAAACGTTCGCCTATTTTGTCGGTATCGCTCGGGATATTCCTTATTTCAATGGCAGGCATACCGGGTACAGCCGGTTTCATAGCTAAGCTCAATATTTTTCTCGGGGCTTTTGCATTCAGCCCCAGCAGTTATGTCCTGATCGGCATTCTGATGGCTACGACAGTCGTCTCCTATTTCTATTATTTCGGTGTCCTCATTCAGCTGTTTTTCAGGCCGGCATACAGCCAGCCCGGACTGGAGCGAATCAGGATACCGGCAAGCCTGCTGATCGTTTTGGCGATCTGCGTGCTCGGCACGGTCGGGCTTGGCATATTTCCGGGGCTTGGCCTCGACTTATACCATGACATTATCGGAAGCAATTCTGTATTGCAGTGATTTGCCGGAAGCGGCGTCCGCATGATGGACGCCGCTTTTAATTAAAATTCCTTTTTTTACAATTGGGGGTTTACATCCGAATGGATGGATGGTAAGATAATTGAAAATTAAGATAATTGGCAATGACGAAGAATAGTAGCTATGGAATCACTTAAGAGAGCTGATGGATGGTGAGAATCAGTGTGCGGGAAATAGTGAATGGCCTTCCGAGCCCCAAACCGAAATCGTATGCAGAGTAGGCTTTGGCGAAGGGTCTCCCCGATACAGGAGATGCATATCCCGGCTGTCAGGCTGCGGATATGGCTTGAGCGGCTAGTAATCTAGTCAAAAAGGTGGCACCACGGGTTTTCTCGTCCTTTTATGGAGAGAAGCCTTTTTTTGTTGTCTTTTTAGGGGCGAGATCATCAGCTGAATGTTGAACAAATAAAGAATTGAATATCATAATCGATGAGCAGGGGTAAGTAAATTCTGTAACAAGCATTCCAGAGAGTCGGGGAAGGTGGGAGCCCGATATGCAAGCCAGGATCGAATGGACCTGCGAGAGGCGCGCTGAACCGGTAAGCAGTATGCGCGCACGGCTTCCTCCGTTACAGGGATAGGGCATGAACGTGCCCGAATAAGAGAAAGAATCCATTTAAGGATCTTTAACTGAGGTGGCACCGCGGTGAACAATCGTCCTCTACAGGCACAATTATGCTTGTAGGGGACTTTTTTTATTGGGATAAAAGGGGGAATGGATGTGAAAAAAGTATTCGAACTGAAGATAGAAGGGGATTTGCACACGCCAATCGGCATTTACAGGAGCATCCAGGAGAAGAAGAAAATCCTTTTGGAAAGCTCATTGAAGCATGAACAGCAGGGACGGTACTCCTTCATCGGGGCTTCTCCCTTTATGGAGCTGTATACGTCAGGCGGTGTAACAATCGAGAAAGACTCAGACGGCAACCGAAAGGAGCATACGGGCCGCTTCCTTGATAAGGTCAAACAGCTGATGCCGAAAGAAGCGGGGCTGGCAAGTGCCTACCCGTTTATCGGAGGGGCGGTCGGATATGTAGGGTATGACATCATCCGCGAATACGAGGATATTGGTGCCATTCCGGCAGATGAACTGAATATGCCTGATGCCCATTTGATGTTCTTCAGGGATGTTATCGTATATGACCATATGCTGCAGCAGATTTCCATCGTTTCAATCGGGGAGGAAGCAGAGGAAGCAGAGTTTGCCGCAAGGGCGGAGAAACTGGCAGCCTCGATAAGAAACAATCGTCAGCATGAACAGGAAGAAAACATGCTTAAGGCCGATACTCAATTCACATCTGAGCGGAAAAAGGAAGATTTTGAACAGATGGTAAGGGCTGCAAAGGAGGAAATCGCAAAAGGGGAGATTTTTCAGGTAGTGCTGTCCGAACGGTTTTCCGCCGATTTTTCGGGGGACGCCTTTCAATTTTACAGAATCCTCAGGAAGCGGAATCCATCGCCTTATATGTTTTATATAGATTTTGAAGATTACCAGGTTGTCGGTTCTTCCCCTGAGAGCCTGTTGAAGGGGGATGGACGGCAAGTACGGACGAATCCGATTGCCGGGACAAGAAGGAGGGGGCTGACACCCGAAGAGGATGCTGTGCTTGAAGCCGAACTTCTGAAGGATGTTAAAGAGCTCGCCGAGCATAAGATGCTGGTTGATCTCGGCAGGAATGACCTTGGCAGGGTTTGCGGAATAGGGACAGTTGAATTGACGAAGTTCATGGATATCGAAAAATACAAATACGTCATGCACATTGTATCTGAAGTGGAGGGGACCATGCGGGAAGGCTTGGATAATACGGATGTACTGGCGTCTTGCCTGCCTGCCGGAACCGTTTCCGGAGCACCGAAAATCAGGGCAATGTCCATTATCAATGAATATGAGAAAGTGAAACGGAATGTATATGGAGGAGCGGTCGGCTATTTCTCCAGCCATGGCGCTTTTGACTTCGCCCTGGCAATCCGCACGATGGTCGTGAAAGGCGGGAAGGCGACAATCCAGGCCGGCGCCGGCATCGTCCATGACTCGGACCCGGAGAGGGAATACGAGGAAGTTTTGAATAAAGCGAAGGCGTTAATGGAGGTGCAATATGATCTTGTTAATCGATAATTATGATTCATTTACTTTCAATTTGTATCAGCTGGCTGGGGCAGTTTGCGGCGATATAGAAGTGGCCAGGAATGACAGCCTTACGCTTTCAGACATCGAGCAGATGGAGCCGGAGGCGATTCTTATTTCCCCGGGGCCGGGACGGCCGGAAAATGCCGGGATCATCGTTGACACCATCAGCCATTTTTACCGCCGTATACCCATTCTCGGCATCTGTCTGGGGCATCAGGCAATCGGGATTGCTTTCGGCGGCGAGGTCGTACCTGCAAAAACGATCATGCACGGAAAAACGTCAGCAATCACGCATAGCAGTGAGGGGCTATTTGCCGGGATTCCCCAAGGAGCTGAAGTGATGCGTTATCACTCGCTTGCTGTAAAAAAAGAAACGTTGCCTGAGTGCCTTGAGATTACGGCTATTGCCGAGGACGGGGAAATAATGGCGATTCACCATAAAGAGTTTCCGGTGGCAGGCATCCAATACCATCCTGAGTCGATCGGAACGCCAACTGGAGAACAGTTGATAAGGAACTTCCTGCAGATTGCTGTGGGCAAAGAAATGGCAAAGGGGGATGTTATCGCATGAAACAGTTTCTGCAAATGCTGACGAGCAAGGAATCGTTGTCTCAGGAAGACATGAATGGTTTGGCTAAAGAGCTGTTCAGGGAGGATATTTCAGATAGCGAGATTGCAGGTTTGATTATCGCCCTAAAAACAAAAGGGGAAACGGCAGTCGAAATCAGCGGGCTAGTTGAAGCGCTGCGGGCGCAGGCCATGCCTTTTAAGAGCAGCCTCAGGGGCGTAATCGACAATTGCGGAACTGGCGGTGACTGTTCACAAAGCTTCAATATCAGCACAACTTCAGCGTTTGTCCTCGCCGGTGCGGGATTAAAGGTCGCTAAGCATGGGAACCGGAGCGTGAGCAGCAGGACGGGGAGCGCGGATGTCCTCGAACAGCTCGGAGTAAACCTGCAGCCGCCTCCTGAACTTGCGGAGGAGATGCTTCAGGATATCGGGATTGCTTTCTTGTTCGCCCCGTATGTACATCCGAATATCAAACGGATCATGAAGGTTAGGCAGGACTTGAAAATACCGACCATTTTCAACCTGATCGGGCCATTGACCAACCCGGTGCAGCTCGACCACCAATTACTGGGCATTTACAATCCGGCTTATATCGATCTGTTTGCGGATGTGCTCAAACGGCTTGGCCGAAAGCGGGCAGTCGTGGTTACGGGTGCAGGCAACATGGATGAAGCGTCATTGCAGGGGAAAAATCAACTGGCCATCCTCGAAGAAGGCAAAATCCGAAAGATGACGTTTTTGCCTGAGGACGCCGGCCTCCCGCGTTATGACAACAGCACCATCAAGGGCGGGGATGCTGCTGACAATGCAGCTATTCTTCTCCGCATTCTTAAAGGGGAGAAGGGGCCATTTCGGGATACAGTGCTGCTGAATGCCGGGCTCGGAATATTTGCATCCGGCAAAGCGGCAACGATCAAGGACGGCATCAGCCTTGCGCGGGAATCGATCGACTCGGGGAACGCGTATGAAAAACTGCAAGGGTTGATCGAGAAAAGCAAAGTAAAGGAGGCAATCTGATGGCAAATATCCTGCAAAAAATCATGGCTGAAAAAAAGAAAGAGGTGGAGCGCCTGAAGCTGCATCCGCCAAGCAAGCCATCCAGAGTTCCGCTGTCATTAAAAAAGGCTTTGCTCGCCAAGGAATGCTTAGCGGTTATTGCTGAAATGAAACGCCATTCGCCTTCAAAAGGGAGCCTGAATGAGGAAGCGGATCCTGCCAGGCAGGCGAAAATATATGAAAGCGCCGGAGCGGCAGCTATATCAATCCTGACTGACCAGCCCTTTTTCAAAGGGGATTTCATGGACATCCGAAAGGCTCGCGGTTCCATATCCATCCCAATTCTGTGCAAAGATTTCATCATGGACCGGATTCAGATCGATAAAGCGATATCAGTCGGCGCAGATGCGATTCTTTTGATTGTCGCTGCCTTGTCAAGTGAAGAGCTGGAGGATTTATTCCGCTATGCAAAAGAA
>CAKQBC010000004.1 GCA_934215995.1 uncultured Bacillus sp.
CATTTGGATCGGGTGCAGCTCGCCTATTTCATCGATGAACAGAACGCCGCCATGTGCATTGGATACGGCTCCCGGCTTAGGCTGCGGGATTCCCGCCTGCCCCATGGCCCCTGCCCCCTGGTAAATCGGGTCGTGGACAGAACCGATCAGCGGGTCGGCAATCCCTCTTTCATCGAAACGGGCTGTTGTCGCATCAAGTTCAATAAATACAGCATTCTGCCTGAATGGGGAAGCCGCTGTTTTTTTCGCTTCTTCCAAAACGAGCCTTGCCGCTGCCGTTTTACCGACCCCGGGAGGACCGTAAATGATGACATGCTGCGGATTCGGTCCGCATAGTCCAGCCTTAAGCGCCTTTATTCCGTCTTCCTGCCCGACGATTTCCCCGAAGGTTGTCGGCCTTACCTTCTCAGCCAAAGGCTCGGCAAGCGAAATGCTTTTCATTCTCCTCAGGTGTTCCATTTCTTTTTTGGATTCACGGTCAATCATCACCTTATGGGACCTTTGTCCCCTTAGCAGGTTAAGGAAATACATTCCGATTACTATGCCAAAAAACACTTGAACAATAATGATTACTGTCATCCAATTCATTCTGTTTCCTCCTGTATACGTAAGCACATATTTATATACAGAATAGTATCTCCCTGAAAAGTGAATATTAACCATCCGGTTTTCCCTTTTGGAGGATACGGCAGCAGAATTCTCCCTATACGAAAAAAACCGGAATGGCGAACGCCAAACCGGTTTCATGCTTTATTTATTCTGCAATCATGCAGAAGTCTTTTTCTCTTTTTCAGATACGACTGTCCCGTCTTCAAGAACGAGCTTTGGAGCTTTGCCGTCTGTTACAGTTTCCTTTGTGATGATGCATTTTTCGATATCATCACGGGAAGGAAGGTCAAACATCAGGTCAAGCATGATGTGCTCGATTATTGATCGAAGGCCACGCGCGCCTGTTTTGCGTTCAATCGCTTTTTTAGCAATTTCGATCAATGCGCCTTCTTCAAAATCAAGCTCAACGCCATCCAGCTCCATCATTTTTTGATATTGCTTCACCAAAGCATTTTTTGGTTTAGTCAAAATCTCAACCAATGCTTCTTCATCCAATTGCTCAAGGTTGGCAATGACCGGAAGACGTCCGATGAACTCCGGAATCAATCCGAAGCGCAATAAATCTTCAGGAAGGACTTTCGAAAGAAGCTCTTTATCCGCAACGTCTGATTTTTTATTATCAGCGCCGAATCCGATTACTTTTTGTCCAAGGCGGCGTTTAATGATTGGTTCGATGCCATCAAATGCACCGCCGCAAATGAACAGGATATTGGTAGTGTCGATCTGGATAAACTCCTGATGAGGATGCTTGCGCCCGCCTTGAGGAGGAACGCTGGCAACAGTGCCTTCAAGAATTTTCAATAGCGCCTGCTGAACCCCTTCGCCTGATACGTCTCGAGTAATAGACGGGTTTTCAGATTTACGAGCTACTTTATCGATTTCGTCGATGTAAATGATACCTTTTTCCGCTTTTTCAACATCGTAGTCCGCAGCCTGGATTAATTTCAGGAGGATATTTTCCACATCCTCACCTACATAACCAGCCTCAGTCAGGGATGTTGCATCAGCGATGGCAAAAGGCACATTCAGTAAACGGGCCAGCGTTTGAGCCAGAAGTGTTTTACCGCTTCCTGTTGGTCCGATCAGGCAGATGTTGCTCTTGGAAAGCTCCACTTCATCAATCTTGCTGTTTGAATTGATGCGTTTATAGTGGTTATAAACAGCAACAGCAAGCGATTTCTTCGCCTGGCTTTGGCCAATTACATACTCATCAAGGATTTCCCTGATTTCATGCGGTTTAGGAACATCCTTGAACTCAACTTCTTCATCTGTTCCCAGCTCTTCTTCAACGATTTCTGTGCAAAGTTCAATGCACTCGTCACATATATATACACCAGGCCCTGCTACAAGCTTCCTGACTTGTTCTTGTGTTTTTCCGCAGAAAGAACATTTTAAATGTCCCTTTTCGTCATTAAACTTAAACATGTTCCTTTCACCCCTTCTAATATTAGGCTTGTGTTCAACTTACGAACGAAAACTAAACCATACTCAATATGTACTTCGTCCTTTTCTTTTTTGCATTGTATCATTTTATCCAATAAATAAAAAAATAAATGCTTGACCAAGAAAATAGCAACTTTCTCCATATATATATGTATATTGCCCGGTTAAAAAAGAACCAAACTAAAAGAATGGAGAAATCGCAAACTAACAACGTTACAGATAATCTACACTTAATAGGAAAAAAAATCAATATCTAATCTGTGGTGCATGCAGAGGCGTTCTCCTTCAATTATACCATTTCTTGCGTTTTATGTATTTCTCCAGATGCAAAACAAGGCACGATTTTCATCGTGCCTTGTCCTATCATATTCTTATTGCTTTCGATTATGCTTGTTTGCTGTTTTCAACAAGGAAATCAACTGCTTTGCGGATTTGAAGGTCTGCTTGGATGCCCTCAGTGCTTCCTAAAGCTTGTTTGATTTGAGCAACTTCCATGTTGTACATTTCAGCCATCTTATTGATTTCTGCATCTACATCTTCTTCAGTCACTTCGATGTTTTCAGCTTTTACGATTGCTTCAAGAACCAAGTTTGTGCGAACGCGTTTTTCAGCATCCTCTTTCATTTGGCCTTTCAATGCTTCTTCATCTTGGCCTGAGAATTGGTAGTATAGGTCAAGGTTCATGCCTTGCATAGACAAGCGTTGCTCGAATTCTTGAAGCATGCGGCCTACTTCAGTTTCAACCATAACTTCAGGAATTGCAACTTCAGCGTTTTCAGCTGCTTTTTCTACTGCTGCGTCGCGTACTGCGTGCTCAGCTTCATGCTTTTTGCTTTCTTCCAAAGATTTTTGAGTCTTTTCTTTAAGCTCAGCCAATGTTTCAACTTCTTCATCAGCATCTTTAGCGAACTCATCATCCAATTCAGGAAGTTGCTTTGTTTTGATTTCGTGAAGCTTGATTTTGAATGTAGCAGGTTTTCCAGCAAGCTCAGCTGCATGGTACTCTTCAGGGAAAGTCACTTCGATGTCTTTCTCTTGTCCAGCTTCTGTACCTACCAATTGCTCTTCAAATCCTGGGATGAAAGAGTTAGAGCCAAGTTCTAGAGTGTAGTTTTCAGCTTTTCCGCCTTCGAATGCTTCGCCGTCTACGAAACCTTCGAAATCGATTACTACTGTATCTCCATTTTCAGCTTTGCCTTCTTCTTTCACTACAAGCTCAGCAAAACGCTCTTGCATTTTTGCCAATTCAGCGTTCACATCTTCTTCTGTAACTTCAGTGTTTACTGCTGGGACTTCCAATCCTTTGTAGTCGCCAAGCTTCACTTCAGGTTTAACTGTTACAGTTGCTTTGAAGACCAAAGTTTCGCCTTTTTCCATTTTTTCAACGTCGATTTCCGGACGATCAACAGGCTCGATTCCTGCTTCTTCAACAGCACCTGCATATGCTTCAGGAAGAATGAAATCTAAAGCATCTTGATATAAAGATTCAACGCCGAAACGTTTTTCGAACATTGGGCGAGGCATTTTTCCTTTACGGAAACCAGGCACGTTAATTTGTTTAACGACTTTTTTGAAAGCTGCGTCCAAACCTTTGTTAACTGTATCTGCTTCTACTTCTACAGTAAGAACAACGCGGTTTCCTTCTAATTTTTCAACTTTTGCAGACATGTATTTCCCTCCAAGACATCTATTAATAATTCATATACACATATTTCATCAAACACATACCAAAATTTATGTAAAGGCATGCATCGCTGGAACATACCAAATATCTGTACAGGACAGTGGCATTATTTGTAACATGTTATTACAACCATTACATTATATCATAGCTTCTCTTTCTTTCAACAGCCTAAGCTCAAATATTACAAAGTAGAAATTTCTTCTATGTGCATGATGAAATCAAGAAAGCGTTGAAACTTGGCTGTTTCAGCCTGATAACGGCCCATCAATTCCTGCTCATCCAATTCGAATCCCTGATAGCCGGCCGCCAAAAAATGATAGGCTGCGGCCCATGATTCAAATGAATGATCCGGGTCAAACGGAAACATAAGATAATGGTGGCGCTCCAATAATTGCTCTGCAAGGAGCCACAATGTCGGATTTTCGTGTTCAAGCTGATCCGAAATCATCTGCTTAACCTGTACGAAAAAGTCCCTTTCCTCCAAATTCTCCAATTCTGCCGGGACAACAGACGTATGCTTCAGGAATTTCTCGACATCGCATGAATCCTGGACTTCCTGCTCCTTCAGAATAAGCAGCAGCATAGTCTTTAGGAACGGATAGCCATCAGGCGACTGAAGATAGTCCTTTATCTCAAGCAGATATTTCCGGACATTATCATCCCTGATGCCGGCAACGACCCTTACTTGTTCCTCATAAGGCCTATCAAGAAGCTGCAGGGGGCCCGTTTCTTCCTCGTATTCATCCAGCACTTGTTCCTCTTCCGCACGCTCCGTTTGCATTTTCCTGCAGAATTCAAGCATTTTTTCGAAATGCTCTTCCTTATCGGGAGGCACATGGCCATCCTCAAGCAAAGCCTGTACGGTGCTTTCCATTTCATCATACTCATTCAATTGCAGAAGAATCATGACATACATCTCCATGACCTGGAAATAGTCCCCGATTCCTTTATTCATGATTGAACGGCAATGTTCTTTAGCCGGCCCGTAATCCCCAAGCTCGACCAGCGCCACAATCAGCCCGAACTGTGCATTATAATTGTCTTCGTCTATTTCCACTGCCTGATTCAATAATTCTGATGCTTCCTTGTACCGCTTTTCCATAAGCGCATCCATTCCCCTGTCGAGAAGGCGCTTCCCTAGGCCCGGAAAAGGAATAACCTTGCCTTTCTTACTATTGTCTTTCATGTAATTCTTCCGTCCTTGGTTATTGTTTTACCAATTAGTTTACCATGTTCGCCTCCTTAATACAAAAATGAGGCGGGAAGGCATGCCGCGTTAAATGCTATCCTCAACGCTTTCCTGAGATAAAAAGCCTATTCAATCAGAAGTCGAAAAGAGAATGCCAAGGAAACCTATTACTCTTTCAATCAAAAAACGGCCCCCTTATAGGGTGCCGTTTTCACGTTCCGAATAGAATGCGAGGACAAAAAACCGAGTTTCTTCTACTATATATGCCCATCACACTTTGACTGTATCGACTTGATTTTCATAGCTTCTGATCCTGTCATCGTATTGCAGGGTTATTGAAATTTCATCCCATCCATTGACGAGCATCTCTTTCCAGTACGGGTGGATTTCAAACGATGCCGTAAAACCATCTGAATCAGCCAGAGTCTGGTTCGGAAGGTCGATCTGCAGTTTATAGCCTTCTGTCTCCGTAGACTTCTTCATCAGTGCAGACACCTCATCCCCGCTCAGCCGGATTGGCAGGAGGCCATTCTTTAAACAATTCTGGTGAAAAATATCTGCAAAGGAGGAAGAAATGACAACTTTGAATCCATAATCATATAACGACCAGGGAGCGTGCTCACGGGAAGAGCCGCAGCCGAAATTATCCCCGGCGATCAGGATGCTTGCCCCTTTTGCTTCAGGCCGGTTCAGCTCAAAATCCTCCCGTTCCGAACCGTCGTCATTGAATCTCCAATTATAAAAAAGAAATTGCCCGAATCCGGTCCTTTCGATTCTTTTCAAAAATTGCTTCGGGATAATCTGGTCAGTATCCACATTCACGCGGTCAAGTACCGCCGTTTTTCCTTCGAATCTATTAATAGGCTCCATGTTATCCACCACCTGTCTTGTTCATTTATATTTACACAACCGGCTGTTCTGCCTGCTCAGGCAACTCGCGGACATCAACAAACTTGCCGAACACAGCGGCAGCGGCTGCCATCTGCGGGCTGACAAGATGCGTGCGGGCACCTTGTCCCTGCCTGCCTTCGAAGTTGCGGTTGGAAGTCGAGGCGCAGTGTTCTCCCGGCGGCACAACATCCGGATTCATGCTTAAGCACATGCTGCAGCCGGATTCCCTCCATTCAAACCCTGCCTGCCTAAAGATTGCAGCCAACCCTTCCTCCTCAGCCTGGTTTTTCACTTTCTGCGAGCCCGGCACAACCATCGCCCGCACATTCGGATGGACTTTCCTTCCGGACACTACTTCAGCGGCTGCCCTAAGATCTTCAATGCGCGAATTTGTGCAAGAACCGATGAAAACATGCTGTACTTCGATATCGGTAATCGGCATGCCATCCTGTAAGCCCATATAGGCAAGAGCCCTCCCGATTTCCTTCCGGTCTGTTTCACTCTCCTGATCAGCCAGCACAGGGATTGCCTCCGTTATCGGACTGCACATCCCGGGATTCGTGCCCCAGCTGACCATCGGCGAAATGTCCTCGCCCTTAATGGTGATCACAGAATCATATTCCGCATCTTTATCACTCGCCAGCGCCTTCCATTTCCGTACATATGATTCATATTCATCAGGAGCCGGGGCGTATTTGCGCCCTTTCATATAGGAGAAAGTGTTTTCATCCGGACTGACAAGTCCCGCTCTTGCCCCTCCTTCGATCGACATGTTGCATACTGTCATCCGTTCTTCCATGCTCATATTGCGAATGACACTTCCGCAATATTCAATGACATGGCCGGTTCCGAATTTTACACCGAACTTGGAAATGATATAAAGGATGACATCCTTGGCCGTCACACCTTTCCCAAGCGTTCCGGTAATCTCCAGCTTCATCGTCTTCGGCTTTGTTTGCCAAAGTGTCTGTGTCGCCAAAACATGTTCCACTTCGCTTGTCCCGATGCCGAAAGCCAGTGCACCGAAAGCTCCGTGTGTAGATGTGTGGCTGTCCCCGCAGACAATTGTCATCCCCGGCTTCGTAATGCCAAGCTCCGGCCCGATTACATGGACAATACCTTGTTCAGGGCTGTCCAGGTCGGCAAGTGATATCCCATATTCCTTACAATTTTTCGCCAAGGCCTCCAGTTGGTTTCTTGCGATGTCATCCTGTATGAAATATTTATTGATTGTTGGGACGTTATGGTCCATCGTTGCGAATGTTTTATCCGGGCGGCGCACTTTCCTTCCTTTTACCCTGATCCCTTCAAATGCTTGCGGGGATGTCACTTCATGAATGTAATGCATATCTATATATAGCAAATCCGGCTTATTATCCTCGCTGCTGACGACATGCTGTTCCCATATTTTATCAATGATGGATTTACCCATAGTTTCCCTCCTCGTTCTCCTGGACTGCAGGCAATGGAACGCCTTTATCAAAAAGACACGCGCATGCAGGCCGTGTCTTTTCGCTGATCATGAATAGCAGCTCATGATATTGGATATCGCATCATGATCCAATATCGATGCCCTGATTTCCTTCACCATTTCATCTGTGCTCAAAATTTTTGAGCCGGTTGCTGATATATCCCTTGTTCTGTAGCCTTGTTCAAGAATATCGGTCACGGCTCTTTCTACTGTTTGAGCCTCTTCTTCCAAGCCAAACGACAGCCTTAGCATCGATGCAGCCGATAAGATGGCAGCCAGCGGATTCGCATAGTTTTTCCCGGCAATATCGGGTGCAGAACCGTGTATCGGTTCATACAGGTTCAATCCTTTATGCGACAGACTTGCAGAAGGCAGCATTCCCAGCGATCCGGTCAATACGGAAGCTTCATCACTCAGTATGTCGCCAAACATATTTTCAGTGACCAGAACGTCGAATTGGGTCGGTGTCCGCACAAGCTGCATCGCGGCATTATCGACAAGCATATGCTCAAGCTCTACATCAGGGAAGTCTTTTGCGACTTCCTCTGCCGTTTCCCTCCACAATTTGCTCGATGTAAGGACATTTGCCTTGTCAACGGATGTCACCTTTCCGCGGCGCTTTCTGGCAAGCTCAAATGCAAGTGTCAGGATGCCAGCAATCTCTTCCTTTTTATAAAACAATGTATCTACTACAGCTTCCTTCCCTTCATGCGTTACCCGTTTGCTCGGCTTGCCGAAGTATAGGCCCCCGGTAAGTTCCCTGACGATCAGCATATCGACGCCTTCAATGATGCTTCGCTTCAATGGCGAAGCTTCTGCCAGACTGCTGTAATATGTGATCGGCCTCAGATTGGCAAATAAGGATAATTCCTTCCTGATTTTTAAAAGGCCTGTTTCAGGGCGCAGATGCGATGGATTCCGGTCCCATTTCGGGCCGCCTACCGCCCCCAAAAGGACGGCATCGCTGTTTTTGCACTTCAACAATGTCTCTTCAGGCAGGGGGGAACCCGTTTCGTCAATGGCTCTCCCGCCGATCAGGCCATATTCAAACTGAAAAGTATGTCCGTATCTTTCGGCAACTGCCCCCAGGACCTCCACAGCTCCCTTCGTTACTTCCTTTCCGATTCCGTCACCAGGCAATACAGCAATAACTTTTTTCATACGGAACATCTCCTCTGGTTTGAATAATTAATTTACTGCAACTGCATTTCTGTCATTCAGATAGATCACTCGGTTCACCGCGTTCAGGTATGCTTTAGCCGATGCTTCCAGGACATCTTGGGCAAGTCCCCGGCCGCTTGATTCAATTCCTTTGTATTTCAGCTTCACGAACACTTGCGCAAGCGCATCCCTTCCGGCTCCTACTGATTGGATCCGGTAGTCGGTCAGGTTGACAGTGTCCCCTATGCTTCGTTCGAGCGTATTGTAGATTGCTTCTATGCTTCCGGCACCCGTGCCAGCCTCCTGAATGATTTCGTTATCAGGCCCGGAGAGAGTGACCGTAGCTGTCGGCACTTGATTCGTGCCGTACTGTATCTGGATTGATACAAAGTCGTAGAATTTCTGGTCGCTTGATAGTTTCTCTTCAAGAACAAGGGCGACAAGATCGTCATCCGTCATCTCTTTCTTCTTGTCCGCAAGCTCTTTAAATGTAACGAACAGCTTATTCATTTCTTCATCCGTCACTGAAAGGCCAAGTTCAGCAAGCCTGTTTTTGAATGCATGGCGCCCCGAATGTTTTCCGAGCACCATATTGTTGATGGAGAAGCCGACCAGTTCAGGGGAAATGATTTCGTATGTCGTTTTCTCTTTCAGAACGCCGTCCTGGTGAATACCGGACTCATGGGCATATGCATTATTGCCGACCACCGCTTTATTCGCAGGAACAACCATACCGGTCAAACGGCTGATCAAATCGCTTGTTCTCTTGATTTCATCGAGCTTGATATCCGTATAGGCATTGTAATGGTCTTTCCTTATATATGTCGCCAGGATAATTTCTTCAAGGGCGGCGTTTCCTGCCCTTTCACCTATGCCATTGAACGTGCCCTCCACCTGCGTTGCACCCGCTTCAATGGCTGCCAATGAATTGGCAGTGGCCATTCCAAGGTCATCATGGCAATGAGTGGATAAGTCCACCTTATCTATAGAAGGAACATTCTCACGCAAGTACCTGAAAATGTTTGCGTATTCCAGCGGTGTCGTATATCCGACCGTGTCCGGGATGTTAATGATTTTTGCCCCGGCAGCGATTACCTTTTCGATAATATGTGCGAGGAAATCAAGCTCAGTCCTGGTGGCATCCTCAGCCGACCACTGTACAACTGGAAAACGCGCTGCCGCATATTTCACATGGTTGACCGCGTTTTCGACCACTTGTTCCTTCGTCATGCAAAGCTTGAAATCCCGATGGATCGGGGAAGTTGCGATGAAAACATGCAGCCTTGGCTCTGCGCTCCCTTTCAGTGACTCCCACGCTGCGTCTATATCGGATTTGACTGACCTGGCAAGGCCGGTCACTGTTGAATTTTTTACAATAGATGCGATTTCCTTTACGGATGCAGCATCCCCGGGGGAAGCTGCCGGAAATCCCGCTTCAATTACGGAAACCCCAGCCTTTTCAAGCTGTCTAGCTATTTCGATTTTTTCAGAGAAATTCAGGTTCACACCCGGTGATTGTTCCCCGTCCCTAAGCGTCGTATCGAAAATATTAATTTTCCGCAACTGTCACCACTTCCTTCTTCTTTTGTTGTTGGACGAAAGGCATCATTTTTCTTAATTCGCGGCCTACCTGTTCAATCGGATGTTCATTTTCCCTGCGGTTGATGGCATTGAATTCCGGGCGATTCGCCTGGTTCTCCAAGATCCAGCCTTTCGCGAAGCGGCCTTCCTGGATATCCGTCAGGATATTTTTCATTTCGGCTTTGACGGAATCTGTGATGACACGCGGCCCTGATACAAAATCACCCCATTGGGCAGTATCGGAAATCGAATATCTCATGTTTTCAAGCCCGCCTTCATACATCAGGTCTACGATCAATTTCAATTCGTGGAGACACTCGAAATATGCTAATTCCGGCTTGTATCCGGCTTCTGTCAACGTTTCGAACCCGGCTTTCACAAGGGCAGTCAACCCTCCGCATAAGACAGCCTGCTCTCCGAACAGGTCGGTTTCCGTTTCATCCTTGAATGTTGTTTCCAATGCGCCGGCACGCAAGGAGCCGATTCCGTATGCATAAGACAGGGCAAGCTCCTTCGCTTCTCCCGATACGTCCTGGTAGATTGCGAATAAAGCTGGTACACCTGCTCCTTGTTCATATGTCCTGCGGACAAGATGGCCCGGTCCTTTCGGTGCCACAAGCAGTACATCCACATCGCCAGGAGGCACGATTTGCGAAAAATGGACGTTGAATCCATGGGCGAACATTAATGCTTTGCCGGCTGTCAGCCCTTGCTCGATTTCTTCCTTATACACTTTCGGCTGCATTTCATCCGGAAGCAGGATTTGGATGACATCGGCCTGTTCAACAGCATCCTTTACCGAATAGACTTCAAATCCATCTACAACGGCTTTATCCCATGACTTTCCTTTACGTAATCCGACGATTACCTTCGAACCGCTGTCGCGAAGGTTTTGGGCGTGGGCATGTCCCTGGGATCCGTACCCTACGATTGCGATTGTTTTGCCTGCCAGATAAGATTGGTTTGCATCATTGTTATAATACATTTGAGTTGTTGTCATTTTTTAAAACTCCCTTTTATTCGTTTTATTTGTATATAGAAATTGCTTTCTTAATTAAAGAATCGAAAAATTCATTGTCTGGGCTGAGTTCTTCTGTATACCCCTCGGGAAAGCCGTTGCCCCCGTCCTGGCTAATTCCTTTATGCCATAAGGCTTAACCAGTTCAATAAAAGCCTCAACCTTATGTGATTCTCCTGTTATCTGGATGACCAGGCTGTCTTTGCTGACATCGATGATCGATGCCCTGAATGGTTCAACAAGAGAGTAGACTTCACTTCGTGTCTGCGGGTTCACCGCCACCTTAATCAGCGCCAGCTCCCTGGCTACCACCGATTGGTTCGTAAGATCATTGACTTTAATGACATCAATCTGCTTGTTAAGCTGTTTAGTGATCTGTTCGATGACCCTCTCTTCATCAACATTGACGACAACCGTCATCCTTGAAATCCCTTCTTGCTCGGATGTTCCCACCGTAATGCTTTCAATGTTGTAATTCCTTTTAGAAAACAGGTTGGTGATCCGATTCAATACGCCGGGACGGTTTACTACAGTAAGTGTGATTATTCCCCTCATCGTCAATATCCCTCCATCTCATGAAGCCCTTTTCCTGGCGCAATCATAGGGTATACATTCTCACGCGGCTCGACGCGCATATCAATCAGCATCGGTTCCGTGCTTTCAAATACATCCTTCAGGACGGCTTCGGCTTCCTCTGCAGTGGCCGCCATCCTACCGGCAATTCCGTATGCTTCCGCCAATTTGACGAAGGATGGCTGGCTTGGCAGCAGGCTGCTGGAATAACGTTCCTTATAGAACAGCTCCTGCCACTGGCGAACCATGCCGAGTGAGTAATTATTCAGGATGATGATTTTGATCGGCAGCTTCATTTCGGCAATAACGCCAAGCTCCTGCGAAGTCATCTGAAAGCCTCCGTCGCCGACTAACGCAATAACCGTCTTTTCTGGTTCCGCCAACTGCGCCCCTATCGCTGCAGGTACACAGAATCCCATCGTGCCGAGCCCTCCTGAAGTAACCCATGCATTCGGCTTATTGAAGGTGTAATACTGGGCTGCCCACATTTGGTGCTGCCCTACATCCGTAACGACGATTGCATCTCCGCCTGTATATTTGTGCAGAAGCTCGATAACTTTCTGGGGCTTCAGCGTTTCCTTGCTGTCTCTGTCATATTTCAAAGGGTACGTTTGCTTCCAGTCATGGATGGTCTTAACCCACTCCGAACAATCAGGCTTTTTCCCCTTTTGTTCAATCAGCTTAACCAGCGTTTCTCTGGCATCGCCGACAACAGGTATTGCCGTCGGGACATTTTTGCCGATTTCAGCGGGATCGATATCAATGTGGGCGACTGTCGCATTCGGTGCGAAAGTCTTTAAATTCCCGGTGACCCTGTCATCAAATCGGGCCCCGATGCTAATCAGAAGGTCGCATTCATACAGTCCCATATTGGCCGCATATTCCCCATGCATCCCTGCCATTCCGACAAACAACGGATGGTCTGCCGGGAAGCCTCCCAGCCCGAGCAGGGTATGGATGACAGGAATGCTCTGTTGTTCTGCATACTCCCTGAGCTGTTCCGAAGCTTTTGCGTGCAACACGCCCGCTCCAGCCAATATGACCGGCTTCCTCGCTGAACTGACCGCCTCGACGAGCTTCCGGATCTGCAGATAATTCGGCTTCGTCTTTGGCTGATAACCCGGAAGATCGATTTCCGGATCTTCGGACACTTCTGCAGTAAGGACTGCAACGTCTTTAGGAAAATCGATCAGGACCGGTCCCGGCCTTCCTGTCGATGCAATATGGAATGCTTCTTTAATGATCCTCGGAATATCCTCGGCCTTTCGCACCTGGTAATTGTGCTTGGTGATGGGAGTCGTAATTCCAAGTACGTCAGCTTCCTGAAATGCATCACTCCCGATTACCGCTGTAGAAACCTGGCCCGTAATGACTACAATCGGCAATGAGTCGATCATCGCATCCGCAAGGCCAGTAACGATATTGGTCGCACCCGGTCCGGATGTCGCTATGACCACGCCAGGCTTGCCTGTGATCCTGGCATATCCCTCAGCCGCATGGATTGCACCTTGTTCATGCCTAGTTAAAATATGGGTTACACCAGCATCATAAAGTTCATCATAGATTGGCAATACTGCTCCGCCCGGATATCCGAAAATCAACTCT
Source organism: uncultured Bacillus sp. (assembly GCA_934215995.1). Lineage (GTDB taxonomy): Bacteria > Bacillota > Bacilli > Bacillales > DSM-1321 > Bacillus_AD. The sequence goes on from CAKQBC010000004.1 coordinate 13,226, forward strand.
ACCTGTTGTTTTTTCAAAGCATTCAGCAAATACTCGGCACCCGTTTTCTTGGTTGCAGCCTTTTTTTCTACTGGCATTGCGGTTTCTTGAGCCATCTAACCTACCTCCCAAAATTTCTCTCGTATATTCCCAAAAACCTAAACAATATAAAAAGCCTCTTCACCCATATATGCCTTTAAAAAAGGCTAAGGGGTGAAGAGGCTTTAAGACCATTCCACGGTACCACCCTTATTCGCACTGAACGTGCGCACTAGTTTCGTTTAGTTAACGAGTGCTGGTAACACCCGTTCAGCCCTAATCCTTTTCATCGTTTCAGGCCGACGCTCCGAGGTGAGTTCACTTTATGCCGTTCCTGCCGGATTCCACCATCCCCGGCTCTCTGAAAGGTCGGTGCATAAAGCTAATTGTCCTCATCAACACTTTTATTTTTTAAATTGTTTGAATTTTTTAATTTATTATTTGAGCCTATGTTACGCCCATTTTGCCTGCCAGTCAATATCTTTTTAAGAATAATTTGACAATTTAGATTATTCTATTTTTTTGTATCCGTTTACATTGCTTATATATATAGTTTTTCCGGTTCTAAAAATTTTTAAAATTAATATTGCCGACACTCGCTTTCTCTTCTCTTAAAAGACTCCGGCGGGAGCTTCCGCCTTTAGCGTTTCCTTCATCTTGCAAGAGCCCTTTCATTTGCTTCCGGTCTCCCAAAGAGATTTGTACAATGGTTTACAATGGCTGCCGCAACTTATATAAAAACAAACAGCATAACTTTGAATATCTCCCAGGTTACTGTCGCATCGGTGATCTCAGATTTTGGGATTTAATTTCCATTTCAATTTCACAATTTGAAAATGATCAATAGAAACAGCCTTTTTGGGCAATTTTAATAAAAACGAAAGAAGGAATTATATATGAACGATAAAAATAACGTCATGAATTACGCCGGCGGAATCTTTCTTACCTTTCTGATCGCTTTGGCGGGCTACCTTGCGGCAAAACTGCCCGGCATCCATATGATCGGGCAAATGGGATGCGCAATCCTGATTGCCGTGGTCATTCGGCATTTCCTTGGATATCCGAAGCAATTCGGAAAGGGGATTCAATTTTCCTCCAAAAAATTGCTGAGGCTTGCCATCATACTATATGGACTGAAATTGAATATTAACATATTGTTCGAGGAAGGTCCTGCCCTTCTGGCAAAGGATGTCGTTGTGATCGCATTCTCTATTTTCGCAATGGTATACTTCGCAAAGAAATTCAAAGCCAATAAAAATATGTCCCTTCTTTTGGGCATCGGGACAGGGGTTTGCGGAGCTGCCGCGATTGCCGCCGTGGCCCCGATTGTAGAATCAGACGAGGAAGAAACTGCTATCAGCGTCGGTATCATTGCATTAGTCGGTACAATTTTTGCGATCGGCTACACATTGCTAAGAAACGTCCTGCCAATCGACGCCCTCAATTACGGAGCATGGAGCGGGCTTAGCCTGCACGAACTTGCCCACGTTGCATTAGCCGCTTCCCCGGCAGGTGAAGATGCATTGGCAATGGCGTTGCTTGCTAAATTGGGCCGTGTGTTTTTCCTCGTTCCATTGTGCTTCATTCTCATTTGGTATTTCAATCGCAAGAAAACACAGGGCAGCGGCAGCAAAAAGAAAATCGACTTCCCTTATTTTCTTATCGGATTTGTCGTTATGTCTTTGATCGGCAGTTATGTACTGAATGTGTATATTCCGGTTTCCGAGGGAGTGCTTGACGGCATCGCCTTATTTACTACATGGTGCCTGACGATGGCCATGGTCGGCCTTGGATTGCATATCGACCTGAATTCAGTGCGAAAAAAAGCACTTCTTCCATTGATGGGGATGATATTGGTTTCGGTCCTGCTGTCCGTGTTATCATACGTGATCCTATAGCTGGTAAGTAACAGAAAGCTTGCTTTACCTCGGCTGCCAGTATTTCTGCGAACAGCCCATTTACTTGTCTTCTCTCACGGCAGTACGGATGGGTCTTATATTGATGCATAAAAAAAACAGCCCGCAGAACGGGCTGTTTCTTATCTGTTTTAAGATTAAAGTTTAACTACGTTAGTAGCTTGTGGTCCACGTTGACCTTGTTCTACTTCAAAAGATACGCTTTGACCTTCGTCTAAAGATTTGAAGCCTTCGCCTTGGATAGCTGAGAAGTGTACGAATACGTCTTCTCCACCTTCACGCTCGATGAATCCAAAACCTTTGTCTGCATTAAACCATTTTACTTTACCTTGTTCCATGTTTGTTGCCTCCTCGTGTGATATCCACACAATTGTAATACTATCCTTGCTCAAATCTTTAGACGCGCTACATTTAACTATTCAATCTAAGCCGAACAAAAATAATTCTTTTTTAGATTAACAGATAATCTGATGTATTGCAAGAAATGTCTCCTCATTTTATAATTCCTGTCATAAATCGCCGCGCTATAGGCGACGAACACTAAGCATACGCCTGGCTTCAGCAGCATTGCAGCTAATGATTGCGCTTACTTTTCTGTCCCGAAAAGGTTTCAATATTCAAAAGCATATGCCAGGAAGGTCGTGAATAATTAAACGGGCTTTATTGAATATAGATTACACAGTCGATTTTGTGGCCGAACACGGCGCTTTGACATGCGGCAAAGCCGGGCAGATATTGTACAGGCCCTCACAGCCATAACAAAGGATTTCTTAGAAAAGGATGATTTTGTCGTGTTCGCAATCGATCTTCCACAAGCCATGACCTGTATCATCCGGAAACATCCCTTTTCCCTCCCCATAATATTCAGGGCACCGACGGCCGCCGCCTGTATGGAAGCCTGGGCAATCTGTACGGGGCACACGCAGGAAAAGAAAACGTATATTGGATGGCTAAAACCCGATATTCAGCATTCTCCGGAACCGACCTGGAAATCAAGCTTAGGGAAAGGAATATAACAGAACTGCATTTAGTAGGGGTGTGCACGGATATCTGTATTCTGCATACAGCCGTAGATGCTTATAATAAAGGATTTCAGATAAAGGTCCATTCAGGTGCGGTAGCCAGCTTCAACGAAGCCGGGCATAAATGGGCGCTGAACCATTTTAAACATTCACTTGGCGCTACAATCCTTCCATGATGGTCCGCAAGGAATGCTTCATTTTTTTTCACCAACCATCAAACAGCCTTCAATATACAAGGCGGCTGCTCTTCCATCCCCATCTTTCATTCCGGATTCACTTCCTTTTCGCTTCAGCATTCCAGCGCTAATTCGCTCACTTTATGTCGAATAATACACAATTAGATGTAAAATCTGAAATATTACAGGAATGTTACATAATCTACAAGTTGTTTACATATCGAAATTATAGGCATTTTGTCATTGTTTTTATGTTTTAATAAACACTAGAATAATAAAGAAATAGATTAATTAACTATAACGCATATGAATTGGAGATTATTATGAAGAAAAAATCGTTGAAAAAGAAGATTGCGGCTACAGTTATCTCTGCTGCATTGCTTTTGCAGGTAACACCTGCCTTCGCAACACCAACTACATATAATGCCACTCAGTATGACAACAAGATCCAAACATTAGAGAATAAAATTGAAACTTTAAATACAAAAATACAAAAATACGACAATGAAATCATCGAATCCATCAGCAAAATCGAAAAGCTGACAACTCAGGTCGAAGAAAGCAAAGCAAAAGTAGAGACGATCAAAGTTGAAATCAAGGAATTGGAAGAATCCTATAACAGGACATTGGAATTGTCGAAGAAACGTTTGGAACAATTGCAAGTCAATGGTTCAATGGAATTCAACTTCCTGGAAATCATTTTGACTTCCAGCAGCATTTCTGACTTTGTCGGAAAAACATCCGCTGCACTTACTGTAATGGAAAGTGACAAAGAACTGACTGAAACTCTTCTTAAGAAAGATGAAGAGCTGAAAGAGAAAAAAGCTGCTCTGGATGCTGAACTTGCTTCTATCCAAGAGAAACAGGCAGAAGCAAAAACAGAGAAAGCAAACCTGGAAAAATCAAAAGGCACAATTCAAACCCAAATCAGGGAAGTTGAATCTGCAATAGAAAAGGTTGAAGAAGAAAAAGCAGCTGCCGAAGCTGCAGAAAGAGCAAGAATCGCCGCTGAAGAAGAAGCTGCAAGACAACAGGCAGCCAGCCAAGCTGCTGCTGCTCAGCCTTCTGTTCAAGCAACTCAAACTCAAACAGAATCAGCATCAAGCAACAATTCTTCCAGCGGCCAATCAACAAGCAGCAACAAACAAGAAACGGTCGTTTCTAAACCGGCATCAGGTTCTGCTGCTGCTGTAATCGCTGAAGCAAAAAAACATCTTGGCACTCCATATGTATGGGGCGGAACGACTCCAAGCGGTTTTGACTGTTCCGGTTTCACAAGCTATGTTTTCCGTCAAGTCGGCGTTAGCTTGCCACGTGTATCAAGCGCACAGCAAAATTACGGCAAGAAAGTGTCATTGAGCAATGTACAGCCAGGAGATCTTGTATTCAAAGGAAGCCCTGCTTACCATGTAGGAATCTACATCGGCAATGGCCAATACATCCACTCTCCACGTACAGGCGATGTTGTTAAAATTGCTAAATTCAATCCATCAAAATTCAGCTCTGCTTCAAGAGTGTTGTAATAAAAAAAGAAAGCTTCTGCCGGAAGCTTTCTTTTTTTATTCATTTTCTATAATTGCGTATGCTGAAATGCAATAAAACCAGCCTGCTATTCGGGCTGGTTCCGGCATTTACATATATTCCTTCAGGGCTTGCTGAAGCGTTCCTTTTGTGTTGGCCCTCTTTTCGAAGGACATATTCAAAGAAATCATTTTGCGTACGACATCCGGCCTGATTCCTGTCACTACAGATTCACAGCCCATCATTACTGTCCCCTCAATCACCTTAAGAAGACGATCGATTACATCTGTTTCCATATCCGCAATCCCCGACAAATCGATGATTAGTGTCTGCATCTTCAATCGGGATATCTCTTCAAAAACTTTTTCTTCGATAATATTCGCCCTATAGTAATCAAGCGTGCCGATCAACGGGAGGATACACACTTTTGAAGTGATCGGGATAATCGGAACGGATAGGTTGTCCACCAGTTCTTTTTGCGCTTCTATGAGGGCATCTTTATAGCGTGTATAACTTAGGAAAAATGAATTCAAAAATTGGTCAATCTGGTCATTTATCTCTTTTTCCATCACCATGAAATCATCCATGCTGTTGATTACACTGTACTCTTTATTGAACTCATGGATAAACTTCCAGAATGTGCGCCTGATTGCCTGTACCCATTCCAGTTTAAAGGCCAGGGTCAACGAGTGGGTTGCCCACGCAATCCCTTCCTGGTTAGCGAAGGCAAGCAATTCTTCGCTCCTTTTTTCAATGATGCAAATAATAAGCTTCTGTGCGTTGCTTAAAAGATCAATATTTCCGACAGTTAAAATCTGATTGATCTCGCCTCTCACATTTTTAGCTTCAGATAATAGGCTTTCTTCAAAATCATCTTTTTTCCCCACTATGTAGTCGCGCAGCAGGTCTGCATCTTTTATTTTTGTCTCCATTTTTTTTCCCCTTTTATGTATATGACTAAGCTACTCTTATATACCCAATTGTGTATTCGATAAACACAACTTTTATAACTTTTTTTCGAACTTTTATATAAATAATATATCACAGGCCTTTCCAAAATTCCCGTTTCCATTTTATTGGACAAATCCCGCTATACAAAAAAGCACCCGTCTTTTCAACGAATGCTTTTATATGCAATATTCAACTGATTTCATATGAAGGAATATCGTTGTCCTGAGTGACATAAAGGCCCATAAACGTAATTTTTGAAGGGTCCCCTGCCGCTAAATTAATATGCCCCGCTTCTTTCAATGGGATAAGGACATTCTTGTTCATTCTTATACGTGTCGGATATACACCGTTCTCATTGAATTCATTTAAAATTTCGCTTCTAATTCTGTCAAAAGTCATAGTGATTTCCCCCCAAGTATATAAAAGGTTCCAAACTTCCCGCGGAACACATTTGTTTTATATCTGGAGATACTAGTATCCATAAGTGCCATTCGAATTTATCAATAGTATATTTCAAAAAGAAAACGCCATCAATTCAATATAGGATTTGTTTATGAATTTGACAAAGACAGAATGTTTTTAGCCCAATAATTCTAACCTTTCCCTTCACTAGCACAAACTTTACACACAAATATGCCCGGCAAATTTCTTTGCAGGCATATTTCCGTTACATATTAACCGACGGCTTATGAACTTAAATCATCCAGCCCCGGGCTATGTTCATTCGGCATGACCGGCATTTCCGGAACCGGGTACCCTTTCGGCGGTTCTGTCACATGCAATTCACCACTGTTTCGACTTGGCGACTCCCCTTGGAATACTTGGGATATGAGAGTAGGATCAAGCCTGAAATTGAACTGGGCATTATGGAAGCCCATATCTACGTACTTACGGCATTCAGGATACTTGTTTATATCATAATTCGGTACCGGGAAAATTTTGCCCCAATCCACACCAAGCGTCTCAAGCGCTTTTGCAAAAGCATTTTGGTGGGCATTGTCCCTTACAATCAGGAATGCCAGTGTTTCACGGAATGTTTTGTTGTTGCTCATTTCATAGATTCTTGTTTTCTGCAGAACACCTGTCGATTCCAGCGTCACGTTATTCAACAGGTCCGCGACCAGATTTCCGTGGCTGTATACATAACTGCCGCTCCAAGGGTTCCCTGCTGCATCTACAGGAAGAGAACTTTGTGCGCCCATAATGAAATGGTGCGGATTGGCATGCTTGATCGCCTCGTCAAGCGGGGCTCCATCAGCGCCTGAGTCTCCAGCCTGGTCATATCCCGCCCCATTAAGAAGCTGGTTAATCGTCGTTTGCACAAGCTCAACATGGCTGATTTCCTCTAAAAAAATCCCTCTGATCAAATCTCTGTATTTTTTTTCGGGTCCACGGAAATTGGAGCTTTGAAAAAAGTATTGCATCATCGTCCTCATCTCACCGAAGCGCCCTCCCAATGTTTCCTGGAGCACTTTTGCCGCAGCCGGGTCAGGCTTGTCCGGCACAATCATATTGATTAAGTCTTCTTTATAGAAATACACACTGATCATCCTCCATCTGAATCACATAGTTATTGCTACCTTTAGACTTCTCAATAAACAGGGCAATTATGTAAAGGATAATTTTACAAAAAAAGAAATGATACAGTCTCTTTCAGAAAAATAATCCACCCTCCCCTGCATAGTATTAATTTCCTGTTTTTTACATACATAACTTTCACTGTATCAATTTCTTTATGAGAAAATGCATGTTCCCGCTTGTGCTATCTCCAATTTATATGCCAATAGTACTTCCGTCTCATTCCCCATCCAGAGGGTTTTGAATGCTATTGAGGGGGAATGTAACCACTGTCGACGCAATTCAAATGCTAACAAAAAATATTCTATTAACTAGGAGGAATCACAAATGGCTAACAATAACAATGACGGTAAAATGAGCAGAGAAGAAGCAGGACGCTTGGGCGGAGAAGCTACTTCTAAAAACCACGATAAAGAATTCTATCAGGAAATCGGGCAAAAGGGTGGAGAAGCCACTTCCGATAACCATGATAAAGAGTTCTATCAGGAAATCGGGCAAAAGGGCGGAGAAGCCACTTCCGTTAACCACGATAAAGAGTTCTATCAGGAAATCGGGCAAAAAGGTGGAGAAGCTACTTCAAAGAACCATGATAAAGAATTCTATCAGGAAATTGGAGAAAAAGGCGGAGAAGCAAGAGGCAATTCAGACCGCAGCGACGGCAAAATGAGCCGTGAGGAAGCCGGTCGAAAAGGCGGACAAAAAAGCCGCCGTTCCTAATCACGTATGAATCATTGAAAACTATAACCGCAAAAGGAAAGAGCACAATTCCCGGTAACGTGAAGCGTACGGGAACTGTGCTCTTTACCATTTCATCTGCCTTTATCCATCAACTGCTTCTTTAAGGATTTCATATGACCGCTTCTGCTTTTCAGGGTCAAATATATAAGAGACTGCCATCAATTCATCCACTGCATAGCGCTCTTGGAATTGCTCCAGCTGCTTTCTGACAGAATCCTTTGATCCAAGGATCGTCATGCTCGACATATGGGTTGCCATTTGTTTTTCTTGGGCACTCCAATGTTCATCCATGTTTACGACCGGAGGGGCAAGATAGTTTTTCGTTCCCCTGACCACATTAAGAAAGAATTGCTGCATTGTGGTTGATTCATACCGGGCTTCCTCATCCGTTTCAGCGGCAATCACATTCAAACAGACCATCATATATGGCTTATCGCAGTAGGAAGACGGTTCAAACCTTTCCCTGTATATCGCAATCGCCTCTTCCATATGCTGAGGCGCAAAATGGGAGGCAAATGCGTAAGGCAAGCCCAATTTGGCAGCCAAGTAGGCTGAATCGGTCGATGACCCGAGAATATAAAGTGGAACAGCCGTCCCTACACCCGGATAAGCCCTGACGTACCCTTGGACTTCTTCCGGCCCAAAATAAGCCAGCAGCGATTGGACATCCGAAGGGAATGTATAGACAGAATCCTTTTGGCTTCGCCTCAAAGCACTTGCCGTCATCATATCTGTACCGGGTGCACGACCCAGCCCCAGATCCAGGCGGTCCGGATAGATCGAAGCCATCGTGCCGAATTGTTCGGCTACCACTAATGGCGAATGGTTCGGAAGCATGATTCCTCCAGATCCCACTCTGATCCGGTCTGTATGTTCAAGAATGTGCTTTATTAAAATAACAGTGGCAGAACTTACGAGCGTCGGTGAATTATGATGCTCAGCCACCCAGTAACGCGTATATCCCATACTTTCTGTTGCCCGGGCAAGGTCCACCATAGAATCGATGGCTTCTTTTGCCCCCTGCCCTTCGCGGATCGGGGCAAGGTTCAGGACAGAAACAGGTATTTGTATTGAAGGCATACATATCATTCCTTTTTTAAAATGAACTTCCATTTAATAGTACAGAAAGATCATCAATAAAAAAAATGTAATGCTCACACTTCACAAAAAGGATTCTGCAGGAAGGCTTTTCCACACATAAAAAACAGCCTGGCCATAAAGGATCCAGACTGTTTCTTCGTTAGCGTCCCAGGAGAGATTCGAACTCCCGACCTACAGTTTAGGAAACTGTTGCTCTATCCTACTGAGCTACTGGGACATTTAAATTCCTTATATACGGAAAAAATAAAATCGGTTAAGCGTTGAAGATTACCCAACTAACAGAATAACTCAGTTCTTCTCCATTAATCAAGTAATTTATATTATTTGCATAAAAATAATATTCGAAAATGCCTAACAAAGCAAGCTATAAAAAAAGATGCAGCCACAACTGTGTCGACATCCAAATTTTTTATGTAATGGCGTCCCAGGAGAGATTCGAACTCCCGACCGACGGCTTAGAAGGCCGTTGCTCTATCCTGCTGAGCTACTGGGACATGTTAATATGCAATCCTTTTCTTGAGGACATTTATTATTATATTAGCATATTTAATTAAAGTCAACACTTTTTTAAAATGTTTTTTGAAGCAGGAAGAAGTTTTTCTCCCTGCTTTTTATTATACAAAAGTTTACGCCATTTGATAAGTATCTGTTAAAGATTTTACCGGTGTTCCATCATGTTCATAGAAATCGACCGTAATTTCACCATTCGAAAGGCCGAGAATGCAGTATGTTCTCTCTTTCCTTCCCCTCGGAAGGGATATGCTTCCCGGGTTCACATAGAGGACGCCGTCCCGCCCGATTCCGCTGACTGGCTTATGCGTATGGCCGAACAGGGCGATGTTCGCCTGCTCCTCTTCAGATTTATATGATAGACTGTTCAGGTTTATACCGACATTGTATAGATGGCCATGGGTCACCAGGATCCGGTATCCGCCCATCTCCTTGACTATATAATTCGGGAAGCCCCCTCCGAAATCACAATTCCCTTTTACACTGATGAATCCTTCAAGGATAGGATCGCTGCTATCCAGTTCCGAATCACCGCAATGGATCATCACATCCACCTTGCCGGAATATTTCTCCTTTAAACGCAGCAAGTCCGCTGTTTGTCCATGGCTGTCGCTTACAACAAGAATTTTCACTGGGAATCTCTTCTTTCTTATATGAATTGTTTGATGTTCTCTCTAAGTTTTTGCAATGCTCTAGCTCTGTGGCTGATGCCATTTTTCTCTTCCGGTGCCATTTCTGCCGTTGTTTTGCCTAACTCCGCTACATAAAAAATAGGATCATAGCCGAATCCATTCTCCCCGCGGCGCTCAGTAAGGATTGTTCCTTCGACAGTCCCGGAAAACGTTACTGTGTCCTGCCCCGGCTTCGAAACGGCAAGTGCACAATAGAATCTTGCTGTCCGTTTTTCTGCCGGCACATCTTTCAATTCCTCCAGAACCTTATCGATATTCGCTTCATCATCCTTGCTTTCTCCGGCATAGCGGGCCGAATACACGCCAGGGCGCCCATCAAGTGCGTCAATCATCAATCCTGAATCATCGGCAATCACCATCGTGTTGTATTCCCGGCTCAATGCCTCCGATTTCAGGATCGCATTTTCTTCAAATGTTTCCCCTGTCTCTTCTATATCGGCTGCCTCTTCCATATCAAGCATCGTTAATACACGGTATCCCAGTGGGGCAAACATGGATTCGAACTCTTTCGCTTTCCCCTTATTTTTCGTTGCGATAATGATGTCTTTCATTATTGCTCTCTCCCTTCCCCCTGTCCGATCAAGCGTGCCGTCTCTCCGAGGGCATCCATTTGTTTTCCTGTAATTTCATTCAAACCGGCTGTCGCATGCGCAAGCATATCCTGCAGCTGCGCATATGTAAAGGTCGATTCCTCGCCGGTTCCCTGCAGCTCAACGAATTCCCCGCTGCCTGTCATGACCACATTCATATCGACGAGCGCTTTTGAGTCTTCCGCATAATTCAAGTCCAGCACAACACCGTTCTCTTCTGTGATGCCTACACTTGTGGCGGACAGAAAATCCTTAACAGGGAATGTGGCCAGCTTTTTCTCGCGGTACAGTTTTTCGAAAGCCAGGCTCATCGCTACGAAGGCGCCGGTAATGGAAGCTGTCCTTGTTCCGCCGTCTGCCTGGATTACATCGCAGTCAACCCATACTGTCCGTTCTCCCATCGCCTCCAAATCAACTACTGCACGCAAAGCACGGCCGATCAGGCGCTGGATTTCCATTGTGCGGCCTGTAATTTTCCCCTTGGCCGCCTCCCTTATGTTCCTTTGCTCAGTCGCTGCCGGCAGCATGGAGTATTCGGCCGTCACCCAGCCCTTTCCTTCCCCTCTCATAAATGGCGGGACCCTATCGTCAATCGTAGCTGTGCAGATTACCTTCGTATCCCCCACAGAAATCAATACCGAGCCTGCCGGATGCTTCAGGTAGCCGGTTTCTATGTAAATTGGTCTTAGTTCATTATTATCGCGGCCGTCGTGGCGCATAATATTACCTCCTCATTAATCCATTGCCTATAAGTATAAAGTATATTTCCATTACCAGTATAAACAACTTTCGGGAAAAGGCAAAAAACTGCCCATACAAAAAGGCGGCTATCCAGAAATAGTCCGCCTGCATGCTTTCGCTTTTATTAAACTATCAAATTCCCATTTATAAACTCGACTTATTCACCTTGGCAGGGCGGCTGACCGGCTCGGACAGTTCTTTTCCTTCCTCTGTCTTCAAGGAAGCCTTGCCGTTGACCAGCACCTCCACACTATCGATTCCAGGCTGTTCCGTGAGCGAAAGCACCAATGCATCAAGCAAGCGTTGGGAAACGACCTGCTCCTCAAAGCTTCCATATATGCTTTCATTGAAATTTAGCGCCAGCTTCCCATCATCCAGAACAGGATCCTCAATCAATGCCAATTCAGGCATGAATTCTGTGACGAGGCTGGACGCCATCGCCGGGCCATCCGCTAGTTCCTTGACTACTGTCTCGGCTATATCTTCACCAGTCGGGCTAACCCTCTTTGTCACAGGGACATAATAATAATTTTCCTCTTTGCCTCCCAGGTAATAGACCGTAAGCGGCATCGTGTTCGTCACATCGACAACATCCTCAGTATCCAGATTGATGCCATTCGCACGTGAAAGGGCACTTGAGATCGGTGTTTTGTTGACAGGCATCTCTGTCAATTCATACCCGTTCATTTTCAGCTTGACGGAATTGACCGAATCGAATTGGGTCAACGTCCACGTGATGGACTGCAGGATTTTCAATTCATCCTCAGCAGCATAATTCGCAAACTCAGGAGATAGGTCTACGGTGGCCACTCCCTCTTTAATATCCAGGTCGACCTCCGTATCAGCCGGCAATACAGCCCGGAAACCATTAGGAAGGACATTGGACACCGGCCCTTGATCGACCAGATACTGAAGGGCCTGTTTTGCTATGCCTTCAGATCCCGGAAGAGCAATGGACTGAGGGACTACATACCCTTTCTTATCGATCAAATACAATTCTGTCATAATGCTTTGATCCGCAGGGGCCTGCTCCGCAATCGTTTCATCCGCTTTGTCCAAAGCCTCCTTATCCTCCACAATCGATTCGCTTTGCGGCGGATCTATCTCTTTATTGTCAATCAACCCGCACCCTCCCAGCACTACAGTTGAAAGTAAAGCCGCTGTTGCTATCGTTGCATTCATTTTCTTGGACATTTCATTTTCCCTCCAGACAATGGTTTGTACTACTATGTATACGAGCACTGCCCGGAATTAGACCCGATGACATGAAAAATCGCCAAGAAATTGCTGAAGTGAAACTTTGAACGCCGGATTCCCGCTAATTCCTGGATGCGGCAATGATTACGTGCCCCTTTACGGAAATGAAAAAATGCACTCCCTATTTCATTCAGAAGTGCAGACAGCTTTACTATTTGATTTTTAAAGGACTGCTCCCGTTTCCCCTGCGTTCTCGTAAATCTTCGCGATAGCCTCTAATGCCTCATCCGGTTTTTTTATATTTCTTAAGCCGATGTTGAAAGCCGGGCAGCCCATTTTTTGATTCGCTTTCAGCATTGTCTTTGTTACGCCCTGGAGCCCTTGAATGTATTTCTCCTCATCCTCCAGTACAAAGCCGAGCAGCGGCTGTCCCTGTACTGTATACACCTCGAACCCCTTTACTTCGCTCCACGGAAACCGAAGCGGATGATTCGGGATATCCAGGAACTCAATGTGAGTCGATTCCAGGCGGATGACGACCGATGAGCCGCGGATCCGCCGAACCAAGGCCAGTGTTGCGAAAAAAAGAATCAAGAAAAGCGCCCCGGCAAAAAGCGCCGACCCCCAATCCGATTCGCTTACACCGGAGAGCGTAAAAAGAAAGCATGCTGCAGCAACTATGAAGCAGATGATGGCGAATAAAACATACTTTGCCTTGTTTTTATGGATTTCATAATAATCCGATGGAAACACCTCCTTTTATTGTTTATATATTCCATAATACTACATCCATAACACTGCTGTGCAGAAAAAAGCTATGCGAAAAAGGCTATAAAACGCATTTTCCCCAAGAAAAAACAAGACTCTGAAACAGAATGAAAAAAGGACCGTGCAAGCTTGCAGCAGCAACCTTGTGCGGTCCTTTCCGTTTATATTTTTTTAGTATGCAGCCGGCATGGCTTCTAGCTTTTATACATGCATTCAGCCGCTTTTATAAAGTGATATTATGCACTTCAATATCCCTTTCCTTAAGCCACGTGCAGGCTATCTCACGGAACATATCCTTTGATCCTGTCGTATAAAATACATGGTTGGGCTTTTCTTTGCTGCTGTTGTTCAAAGCATTATGGAACTCTAAAATGGCGCTCGCTTCCCTGGCTGTTTCATCACCGGATGAGATGACCTTCACCTTTTTGCCCACTGTCGACGATATGATCGGCCCAAGCAGCGGATAATGTGTGCAGCCGAGAATGATTGTATCGATTCCGCTCCCCTTCAGGCACTGAAGGGATTCAGCGACTACCTTTTTGGCGATCGGGCTCGCGTACTCGCCGCTTTCCACCACAGGAACGAATTTAGGGCAGGCAAGTCCCGTCACCTTCACCTGGTCATTGATGGAATGCAAAGCCTTCGTATAGGCATCGCTTTTGATGGTCCCTTCTGTTCCAAGAACGCCTATATTCAGGTTTGTGGAATGCTTGATCGCTGCCCGAGCTCCCGGATTGATGACTCCGAGCACCGGGATCTTCAGCGTGCTTTTGATTTCGTCAAGTGCTGCTGCAGTTGCTGTATTGCAGGCGATGATCAACATTTTTATATCTTTTTTAAGCAGGAAATTCGTCAGTTCCCACGTGAAATTCTTTACTTCTTCTTTTGTACGGGGGCCATACGGACATCTGGCATTATCACCCAAATACATAATTTGCTCATAAGGAAGCTGGCGGATGATTTCCCTTGCAACTGTCAATCCGCCGACTCCGGAATCTATAATACCTATTGGTTGTTTCAAAAAATCGCCTCAATCTTCCTTCATCTCTAGATGGAGTTTCCTCAGGCTTGCCTCTAAAGCAGTCACTTGCTCACTCGTATAATCCCCGAGCACCTGCTTCAGATAGGCCTGCCTTTCTTTGATGACAGTCTCGATAATGGACTTTCCTTCCTCAAGAAGATGGATATTCACCACTCTGCGGTCATGTTCGTCCTTTACTCTTTTCAGCAGGCCGACCCTTTCCATCCGGTCAACCAGATCCGTGGTCGTACTGCATGACAAATACATCTTGTTGGATAACTCCCCGATTGTCATATATCC